>JAGLDW010000742.1 GCA_023145395.1 Lentisphaeria bacterium
GCGGCAATGGTCGCCGTATGCCGCGCGGCCGGGATCCCGTGCCGGTATGTGTACGGAACGATCCGGCTCACTTTGACGCAGGCTGGGAAATGGCTGGGGGTGGATGCCGCCTGCGCTGTGCGCGTCTTCGAGGCTGGCGGCGTTCCCTTTCGCCTCGAGGGGGAGACCGTTGTGCTGGACCGCGTCTGGGTGCGCGTCTACGTCGGCGTTCTTCCCAGCCGCGGCGCGGAGTCTGACATTGTCCCCGGCGCTTTTGGCAGCGGCTGGATTGATGTGGATCCCGCCTTCAAGCAGCATGCCTTCACTCATTCGCGCAGCCTTGCTTCTGACCTCAAAATGCAGTCTCGGACTGTGCTGGCAAACGTTCGCTCACAGAGCACGACGCACGTTCCCGGTGCAGTTCCCGGCGTGCTTCCGTCCGACCCGTCCCAGGATGCCGAGGCGACGCAGTTGCCCCGGAACTACATCCTCGACAACATCTCTGTGAACGCCGATGCACTTGCCGGTTTGATGATCCAGAACGAACTCGGACTGGACACGGTTTTCGTGGCTCGCGAAGTGTCCGTCGAAGCGTACGGAATGCTTCCCTGCTCGGACCTCTATCCCGTTCTGTGCGTCGCCCGCACATTCTCCCGTTTTCCAGAGCAGCTTTCGGCTCGTGTCCGAGTTCAGGTTTTCACGACGGACGACGAGCCGGCCCTTCAGTTCGAGGCCAGTGCCGCCGCCGCGATGGGGGACACGCTGCGTCTGCACGCCATGCCTTCCAGCGCTGCCGACCAGGACTTGCTGGAACAATGGAATCCCACCGACACGGACCAGCCGTTTCCTGCATATCAAGTGCGTGTGCGCGCTTGTCTTACCATCGGGCAGGCGACTACGGAGGCGACTGGCGACGACATGCATCTTGGCGACATCCTGCGCGTTCGCTGGCGGCTTGTGCCCGCTGGTTGCGACACCGCTGTGTTCGAGCATGCCGATACATCGCGAATCACGACTCTGGACGATCGTGTGCCAGCCGGCGCGGACTGCTTGTACATGCTGAATGCGGGGCAGGTGCCGGACGCGCTTCTCGACGAGTGCGCATCGACGCTCGATGCCGTGGGAGCGCAGCGTGTCGACTGGCTGCGTGCGGTTGCCCTGGGGTACTTTCACCATGCGGACCGGTTCTGCCTGGCCGCAGCATCCGTTGCGGGGCAGTACGCACGCAGGTCCCTCTCTCTCGTCCGGGTCTCCGCAGGCATGCGAGTGGAGAGGATCGGGGATGTGGATGGCGCCTGCGGGACACCTTTCAAGGCCCATGGCGGATTGCTTGGCATGCGTGTTCTCCATGATGGACTTCGCAGCGCTCCCCGCTCCTCGACGGCATCGGATGGTGGTGTTTGGCTACCGCCTCTGCACGCCCTGTCGGCCACCGTGCTGGCGACACATGCGCTAGGCAGACTGACGGGGCTGTCCGCCGATGGTGCCGCCGCATTGTTGTGCGACGCCTCCGCGCAGGACATTCCCATTCTCAGCCTGCGTCCCGATCCTGCGCAATGCGCTGATTTTGCCGATGACCCGACACTGCTGCAAGCGTACGCTCTCGGGCATCACGAGCAGATCCAGCGCGGCATCGTCTCCTTCCTTCGCATGGGATACACCGTGGTCACCACGCAACGCCCTCTCGGCCGGGCGGATGGACGTCGGCTAGCACCCGTTGTCGCACTGGATCCCGCTGGCGGTGCGACGCAGTTCTGCGTGGCTGACGAAGAGGATCCCCGGCAGCTTTTCGCACGCACGGACACCATGCTTGGGAACGGTGCGTTCAGCGTTCCCGATCTGCTTCTTCGCGACACCGTTCCAGACGAAAGCGGAGAACGCGCAGTAGTCTGTCTACGCTCGTTCCCCGACACTCTGGGCGACACTGCGTACGCGTTTCTTCCCGGTCTGGCCCACGCCCGCGAATGGTTTGCGGACGATCTGGGAAAATTCGCCCCCACCGCTTTGTCCACGACTGCGGCATGCATTGCTCTCGGCGCTTCCCTCGAGGAGGATCTCCGCATTCCGGTCATCGGAAAAGCCATCATCGCACCTCGCGCCTTCTCGCCTCTGACGGGCACGTTGGCGATCTCCGCGGACATCCTGGCCGCCACTAGCTGGACCGTGCGTGTGAATGGTGCTGCCGGTCAGCGGGTTCGTGGCTTTGCCAGTGGTGCGGATGCTCGGATCATCGATCTCCAGTGGAATGGTCTCAGCGATGCCGGTGCTGAGGCGGTGGATGGCGAGTACACCGTTCGCATTGTGGCCACGAACGAGAGTGCCTCCGTCGATCTGACTTCGGCTGTGACGCTTGACCGCACCGTCCCGGAGGCGAATCTGTCGCTTGCGCGCGAGACCATCGGCAGCATCACGCGCCTGACATTCACAGGCACTGCGCAAGACACGAATCTGGACCACTGGCAGCTAACACTCGTCGATCGCTCCAGCCAGGAGGCGACACGGAATCTCGCCGCTGGAAATCTCTCTGCGGACAACGCGACGCTGGCCGTGGTCGCTGCGGAATCCCTAGTCAACGGGGAGTATGACGTGCGTCTCGAAGTAGTCGATCGGGCGGGCAACACCACGCAGGTGGAATTGTCGGAGCCGTTGCGTATCGATCATCCTCCCGCTGACACGGAACCGCCGTCGCTGCAGATCGAGGGCGTGTCCGCGACTGGCGATCCCCCATTGCTCTGCGGTACCGTCGCTGTGACAGTGCGCGCCTTTGACAACCGCGCCGTTTCCACGATCCGGATTTTCCTGGATGGCGCGCAAATTGCAGGTATGGAGGACACGGATATTGTTGAGGTGATGCTGGATTGCACGGAGATGTCCGAGGGAGGACACACGCTGCGGGCCGAGGCCACGGACAGCTCGGAAAATACGACAAAGTCCGGCGAGATCGCGTTTTTCAGCAGTGTGCAGCAACTGGACACCGTGCCGCCGACGCTTGCACTGGCCTTCCCGGACACCAGCCGCCCCCTCGCGGGAACGGTCGCGGTCATCGCCCAGGCCACGGACAACACGGGCGTGTCGCGCATGGAGATCTGGCTGGATGGGGAGAGGATTGCCCAGGCGGACCATCCCGATCCGGCGCGTTTGGTGGCGGACATGGATTGCTCGGCTCTGCGCGAGGGATCCCATACCCTTTTCGCGCGCGCCGAGGATGCAGCGGGAAATGTATCCGAGCTGGTGCCCATCGCCTTCTCCAGCCTCAACACGACACCCGATTCGCAGCCTCCCGGCCTCTCGCTCACGGTGCCTCAGAGTACTGGCGCGCTCACCGGCCGCATCCCCGTCACGGCCACGGCCACCGACAATGTGGGTGTCAAGACACTTCGTCTGGTGCTCGATGGCGCCACCCTCCGCGAGGTGGGTTCGCCGACGCCCCCGCGCATTGAGACCGAGCTTGACGCGACCGTTCTCGCCCCCGGCGCCCACACGCTGCGCGCCGAGGCGACCGATTTCGCAGGAAACAGCGCAACCACTGCGACTGTGACCATCACCACCGCGCAAACTGCGCCCGACACTGTTTCTCCAAGCATTTCTCTGGCCTCCCCAGTGGATCTTCAAGATCTCTCCGGCACGGTCCGTTTCGTGGCTCGCGCGGCCGACAATGTCGGGGTCGCGCGTCTGCAAATGTGGTTGGACAACGCACTGTTCCGAGAAGTCGCGGATCCCGATCCTGCGGAGCTGGCCGTTGCCATCGACACCTCCTCGCTGGCGGATGGCGCTCACACCGTGCGCGCCGCAGCCTCCGATGCCGTCGGCAACACTGCGGAGTCCGCCACAGTGAGCTTCACGACGAAAGCGGCTGGTGTGGATTCCAGCGCCCCCGCGTTCGTGCTCAATGTGCCTGGTGCCGAGTACGACAGCCGTCTGACGACCTGGCCCGTCACGATGGGCGGTGTGCTGTCCGGGACGCAAGCGGTTCGCGTGGCGGCCAGTGACAACGTGGGGGTAAAGAGGATCGAGATCACCCTCGACGGCACGCCGCTGGCGGTGTCTTCGGAGACGTTGCTGGATTTCTCTTTCGACACGAGCGTCCACGCCGACGGCTGGCACAGTCTGAAGATCGGGGTGGAGGATACGGCGGGCAATCGGGCGGAAGGTGTCGTCCGGCTCCGTTTGAGCAACGACGCTGAGAACCCAACCGTGTCGCTTGAGACATCCGTTGTGGATGTGTCCGAGGCCGTGACCGGCGACGTGCGGGTGCGCGCGACCGCGTCCGATGACCGCGCGGTCAGTCGTCTCTCGATCGTGCTCGACGGTCTGGTCGTGGCAAGCGCGACCTCGCCCGAACCCGCGGAGTTGATTCATACCATTCATGAGACCGATCTTGCCGATGGAGCGCACGGCGTATTGGCGCGCGCGGAGGATGCCGCCGGCAACATTGCGGAGTCCGCAGCGGTAGCGTTCACCACGAGCAATCCCGTATCCGGCTTTGTCGTGGCGCCGTCGTTGGTGGTGCCGGGCATGCCCAGCGGCACGGATGTCGAGATTGCCGCCACATTGCGCGCGGCGGGACGGTGGCATTTGCTGTTTTCTGGACCGACCACCATCGATCCAGTCTCGGGGGAGGGGACGGTCGTCTCGGCAACCGTGGATGCCGCGACCCTGGAGGATGGCGTCTATGCCGTCACCCTGACTGCGGACACCGCACTTGGGGTGAAGTCGTTCAAGAAATCCTTCCGCGTGAATCTGATCACCGGGCCGCCCATTGCCGACATCTCATCGCTCGCGAACGCCTTCGATCAGACGGGCGCTCCCGTGGCCGTGTCGCTGGACGAGGGTCTGTTCGAGATCATGGGCCGTGCGGAGGACCCGGACCCCGAAGACGAGGTGTCCTGGCGGTTGGATCTGCTGAGGCTCGATGGTGGTGTTCTGCGCAACCTGACACCCGGTGCGGATGCAGGCGGTTGGAATACATCGCGCGTGCCGGAAGGTGGCTCTTTTGGCGAGCTGGATCTGACTCTCGTGCGCGGTGGCGTGTACGAT
>JAGLDW010000743.1 GCA_023145395.1 Lentisphaeria bacterium
TGGTCCACAACTTTGCCACCGGAGAGCAGGGCGATCTCCTTCTTGACCAGCACCGAAGCTTTCTTCTCGACGAACTCAACGCCACCGGATACGCCCAAGTGCTCGAGGAGTGGGACACCCATGGTCTCGCCACCTCCTACACCATCGGCGACGACGTGCTCTCGCAGACCACGGGAACCGAGACACCACTCACCCATCACTTCCTCTACGACGGACACGGCAACACCCGCGCGCTGACCGACACCCTGGGAACCGTGGCAGAAGTCCACGACTACGATGTCTATGGAAACGAGCTTACCCCGGCTCCTTCCGTCCTGGACCGCGGAGGGGATTCGCCTGAGAGAGACGACGACAGCGCTTCCCGCTCCGATTCGCCCGGCCAGCTAGCCGATCTGCGCTATTGCGGAGAGCCCCACGACACCGCCCTCGGAATGAACTACCTCCGCGCCCGCTACTACTCCCCCGCCACCGGTCTCTTCAACCGCCAGGACCCCGCCGGAGGCAACCCCTCCGACCCCCAGTCCTACCACAAATACGCCTACTGCCACAACGACCCCGCCAACAACATCGACCCGACAGGACTAGTCACGTTGTCCAGTTTGTTAGCGAGCACACATCTCGGAGGCTTTCTCCGAGCAACGTGGCTTCAAGGGGTCAGGGGGGCTGTGACAAACTCGCTTGTAACACTCCTAACCAGCCTAGTCTGGAGCACAGCCAAGGGACAGGATCTTACAAGTGGAAGCTTTTGGAAAGGTCTCGGAAAGGACCTGGTCATTTCAGCCGCTACTGGGTATGTGACCGGTGCCATCTCCGGTGGACTCATAACGTCAAGAGGGGGACTGGCAGAAAGAGCGGCGAGTAAGTTGCTGAGAACAATGGATAGTTCAATAATAAGATGGTTGATAATAAACGCCGCAATCCCTGGAATTCTGGAAGGTCTTTTGGGGACGATAATATGGATATCAGAAAAAATGATTCGAGGAGAATCAATAAGTGGAAGAGAACTACTAAAATCATTTTCTCTAAATATTGTATTTTCGATGGTTTTCTCGGGGTTTACATCCGGTGCCCAAAAACGAATAGATAAGAAGTTTATCGATCTTGATATCGAGTCAAATAAATTGGGTGCTATTGTGGATAAGGGATATGACGCATTAAAGGCAAATGGATCGACAAAAGACATGCGAAAATCAATTGAAAGATTAGCAAGATCGGTCTCAGCTAAGAATATTTTTGAATCAAATAATATGAGCCATTTCAATAGCTTTATGGATAACTTTTTTATTCCATATGTGATCAGTATTTCTAATGGTTTTTCCAAAACCTCAACTGGTAATTTTATAGACTAAAACCAAAAAGGAAAAGAAAATGAGAACAGATTTCCGAAGAAAGATTGGGTTTTCAGAACTATCCGTTAGTTCAAATAATAGGGAAAATGACGACGGCTGTCTAATATTTAATAACTCACAAAAGCCATATTTAATAGCTGCAATTGTGACATCATGTATTGCAATTCCATGTTTCTTATGCCTTTTCATGTCATTATCAACTGGAACAAAAATACTATGCGTATGCATCTTTCTGTTTTTTGCATTTCTGGCAATTTCATCAATATTAAGATATTTAAGATCGGAAATGATTGAGATTCGAGGGGGATCAATAAGATTGGAGGTCCATTCTCCTTGGTCCTGCAAAAATGTAGGGGGAAATATTCTAGAGATATTACTGCAAATCAATGAGACAACGATGCGGGATATGCACACTGGATCTAGTCACATAAACATGGAATACTCAGTTGGAATTAAGTCAGATTGTGAGGAGTTTGAGTTTATCACAATTGGGGTAGAAAACAGTGACAAACCGGAAGAAGCCGAGGCTCTTTCGATAAAACTATCAGAGCTCACCTGTGCTCCAATCAAGAAAGTGATGCTTGACTATCTATAGGAGGCCGAAACACATGTTCCCAACCCTTTTCGCGCCCTGCCGACGCGGGCCGGGGTCACACCTCAACTATCAACAGATGGATTTGACTTGCACATTGGCGCCGGGCATAGTGGAGGAGAGCTTGCAGACCGAAAGGATCCGTCATGGCTTGCCCGTTGCGAATCGAATACAAGGGTGGCTGCTACCATGTGATGAACCGGGGCAACCAGCGTGCCCGGGTATTCCACTCGAAGAAGCACTACACGCTGTTTCTTGACAAGTTGGCGCATTTCTGCGAGCAGTTCGTGTCGAAGCGCAGCGCTACATGTCGGAGGCGTCCCGGTATATCCACCTGAATCCAGTCAGGACCAAGCGGGCCGAGAGTCTGGATCTTGTCCAGCGGAAGCGCGAACTGGACTGCTTCCCCTGGTCGACCTACCCGATCCTCCCGGCATGCGTAGCCTCTGTCGCGGATGGCCAAGCAGTTCGGTATAACAGCCGCAGGATTGAGCATCGCTGCAAAGCGCATGACCGCAGCGTTGTCTGTTCCGCGCAGCAAAGCGCTTCGTGCCCGATGCAGCCACGCCGAAGATCTCCTAAATCGAAGCCTGCGTATTGACAGTTGAGGTGTGACCCCGTATGCCCCGGCTACACCAACAGGCGATAGCCCCGCCCAAGTTCCCAGACACACAAAAGCCCGTCCGGATGGGAGTCCGGACGGGCTGTTATTCCTTGCATTCCACAGACATCCGAGTATTATATGCGTCGTTTCCCACCTGCCAGCCAACAAGACCCGTGCAAATTTGCACACTATTCCGCATGCGTCTATGGTAGAACACACTGCACACCGTCCCGATCATGGCACAACACCCAACACCAACGTCGTTTTCGCGCGCAAAACGAGAGAGAGGAACGCACGCCATGAAGACATTGCACCTATGCAATAGCGTGGTCGATCACGAATTGAGCTTCCTTGACGAGGCAACTGACGCCATGCTCGTCAGCACCTCCAAGCGCAAGAGCCGTGGAAGCATGCGCATGGCGCTAGGACGTGTCAAAAGCACACCCGCAAAGCGGTGTGAGTTGAACAAGATCCGCAACACGCCCCTCCCGTAGCCCCCACCACACACGCTACACTCTCCCTATTCCACGTCTGACCAAGGAGGATTCATCGTGCCCACTCCGGATGAATGGCGAGATTTTGTCAATCTGTATTTTCGGACCAAGAGCTTGTTCATCCAGGCAGAAGAGCTGTCCTTTGAGAAGGACACAGTCCTACAGCCGATCATGGAATGGCGGCACGCTCTCGACCATCTGATGCGAGCCAAGACAGCAGAGCTGGGCAACGACTCCTCACAGTATGCTCCCGACTACACCGACAAGCAGTTCAGCAAAGCACTCGGGCACTGCTATCGAGCCTACTTTGACACTGCCGACTGGTTTTCGATGGTCATGCGGGACAGGATACTGCACGCTCTTCAGGACTACAGCCCCACCGCGATCACCGCCGCACTCCCCACCTACTACAGCGAAATGCGGCTCCGAATCAATACAATCAACGATGAGATTTCCGGCCTGCGAGAGGGCAAAGACATTCAGGATGAAGGATTGATCGACGGCATTGACCACTACGACAAACTCCTTCAAGAACTCAAGGAAATGTGCATACAGATTGAAAGTGGCGAACGTGCAATTCTTGCCTATCGCCATAACGAAGAAGTTCTGGACAGTCTCACGCAGTATGACACAGAAACAGTCACAGCCGCCCTTCCCACCTACTACAGCGAGACGCGCCCTCGAATCGACACCATCCGCGACGAGCTCACGGCACTAAGCCAAGACAACGCGCCCATAGGTGATCGACACAATGCACTCCTTCAAGAACTGACAGAGATATGCGAGCAAGTGGAGCACGCGAAAGGCGCGCTGAAAGAGCATGACCGCGCACGGAGCCGTTCGGAGAAAAAGAAATGGATTTGGACCATTGCGGGGGGCATCGTGGTGGGTGCGGCATTGATCCTTTTCGGCCTCCTAAAGAGTTGCGCCGCGACCTCTTCGGACAACGACACGCGCCCACCCGCCTCAGCACAGCCCGCACCGCCGCGGTGAGCCCTCGTATCCGAAGCCGCGCAACCCACCCCCGAGTCCCCTACCACACCGGCAGGACCTTGGCCACCTTGTCCGCCGCCGCCTTCGCCAGGTCCAGCTTCGCGTGATTGTAGACCCTGTCCAGCACCCGCTCGTTGCTCCAGTTGCCCTGGGCCACCAGATCCTGCTTCGTCACCTCCCCCGACCTGAGCACATGCGTCGCGAACGTATGCCTCAGCGAGTGAAACGTCACCAGCTTCACCGACTCCTTGCGCCTCTCCCCCGGCTCCGGCGCGCGCTTCGTCTCGATCCCGCACAGCTCGCACAGCTCCCGGAACTCCTCCGACAGCGCGCGCCAGTGCTTCCCGCTCGCCTTCGCCGCCATCGGCCAGACAAACCCCTCGCCCTTCGCCCTGGGCAGCAGCCTCACCCAGTCGCGATCCAGACTGTGCACCGCCACCCGGTCCCTGCCCCATCGCTTCGTCTTGTTCGGCCGAAGCACAAGATACCCGTCCTCCTCAAGCAGCTCGTCATACTCCAGCGTCGCGATATCCCCCTGCCTCAACCCCGTCTCCACCCCCATCATGATCGCGCACGCCCAGAAATTCTCACCCAGCCGCGACACATAGTCCCTCGCCTTCGCCACCAGATCGCGCACCTGCTCCATCGAGAGATCCGACCCCGTCCCCACAACCCCCCGGTCCTGCTGAATCAGCGTCCACGGATTCGTAGTCAGCTCCGCCGCCACCGCCACCCCATCCCAGAGCACCTTCAACTGCGAGCGATAGCGATTCCTCGTGTGAGGCGACTTCCCATCCTCCGCCAGCCATTTCCAGAACTCCGCCACCTCCCGGATCGCAATCTCCCGGATCTCCGCGATCTCCGGATGCCGCAGCTCCAGCCACCTCCGGAAGATCCCCCACTTATTCTCCCGATCCCTCACCTGCCGTGGCGCGGCCGACACCTCCGCGCTCCGCAGATACAGCTCCCACACCGCATCCAGCGCCACCCGCCGGGACACCACCTTCGCGCCCGCCGCGCTCAACGCCCTCTCCACCCGCTCCTTCTCCTTTCTGCCATCCATCGTCGCCTTCATCGGCTCCAGATAGAGTCTCGTCGCCACCTCCCGGTCCGTCGTTCCCGTCGACACCACCTTCTTCTTCCACTTCCCATCCACCTTGCGCTTCACCGCCACATACCAGCGCGCGCTCCCCTTCACCTTCGTCAGAAACATCGATCCGCCACTCATGGTTTTCTCCTTTCACGCACAGACAAAAACATCATGAACAACAGATAGCACCAAAACCCCCTTGGTGCAAAGTTTGGTGCTAAGTTTTTCCATACAGCAACCCCATTCAAAAACCAGAGTCCCCGGTGTTTCCCGTCCATCCGCCCGCCTTTTCAGCCCTGCCCATGCGTGCGATTTAGGTAGAAAAGAAGAACGCCCGGCCTCTTTCGAGACCGAGCGCTATAGTTGGCGGAGAGGGAGGGATTCGAACCCTCGGTACCTGTGAAGGTACGCAGGTTTAGCAAACCTGTGCTTTCGACCACTCAGCCACCTCTCCGGCTGTGTCCATCAAATCGTGGAATCCATCATGTCAAAGCAGGGCGGAATTTAGCACCTGCCACGCTGGAGTCAATCACGCAGCCCTTGTTTTCCGTGCAAGCGTCTCCACCGCCCGCAAGTCGAGCTTGCCACTGCCGAGCAGCGGAAACTGGTCGATCTGGACAAAGGATCCAGGGCGGGGGATCCAAAGTGCCGGCAGCGCGCGTTCGCGCAACTTCGAGCAGATCATCTGCGAATCGATTTCGGCGGTGTGCAAAACGACCAGTCGTTCTCCCTTTGACGCATCCGGCACGCCAGTCACCACGCAGACGCGTTCCTCGGAAGCGTCCAACGCGCGGCTGATCTCGTCCTCGATCTTCAAATGGGGAACCATTTCTCCTCCGATCTTGCTGAATCGGCTCAGACGTCCCCTCAGAGTGATGAATCCATCCTCGTCGATGACCGCGATGTCGCCTGTGATGTACCACCCGTCGCGAAGCACATCGGCCGTGCGTTCGGGCTCGCCCAGATATCCCATCATCACATTTGCCCCCTTGACGAGAAGAAGTCCCTCGCAGCCGGCGGATAGACGCTCGAAGGTGTCGGGATCCACGACCTTGACGGCAACGCCGGGAAGCGGGTGGCCGACCGTGCCGACCTTGGTCCCTGTCTGGCTCACCCGCTCGTCCTGGAAGTCGGGCACATTGATGGTGGCGAAGGGGGAAAGCTCCGTGCAGCCATATCCCTCCGTGGGGCGAACCCCAAAGCGCTGCTCGAAGGCATCGGCCACGGACTCCCGCAATTTCTCCGCGCCCACCCCGACACTGCGCAGAGAGCGAAACTGCTCCGGCGTGCACCGTTTCATGTACCCATTGAGGAAGGTCGGCGTGGCGGTCAGAACCGTCACTCCGTGCTCTCCGCACAGTTCCCCAATGCGTTTGAAATCAAGGGGATTTGTGTGGAAGATCACGCGGGTTCCCGTGGTCAGCGGAAGCCACAGTCCTCCGGCAAGTCCGAAGGAATGGAAGAAGGGCAGAGCCGACAGGATCCGGTCCGTTCTGCTCAGATCGTACACTTGATGAAGCGCCTCGATGTTGGCGTTGAGATTCGCGTGCGAGAGCATCACTCCCTTGGGATCGCCCGTGCTGCCACTGGAGAACAGGACGGCGGCGAGGCTAGCGGTGTTGCGTCTCCGGGACTGGCGGAAGAAACGCCGGATCAACCGCGAGGGAAGCGCTGCAAGCGCGGCTGCGGACAGCGCACGATCAGCCAGCGTCACGTCCCTCGCCAAGTCCTCGACGAACACCATCTCCGGACTCTCGTTCATGCCGATCTTGCGAAGAAACGTGCGGGAGGTCACGATCGTGCGCAGTTCGCACTTCCGCACCGCGCTCTCCATCACCTGGTCGCCAGACGTGAAGTTGAGGTTCACGGGCACTTTTCCAAGCATGGTGACAGCAATGTTGACGAGGGCGGTCGGCACGGAGTTGGGCAGGAGAATCCCCACCATGTCGTCTTGTTGACAACGTCGGCCCATGGTCCGGCTGAGTGACATCGCCGCGACACAGGCAGGGGCGAAACGCATGCTCCGGCCATCGCCGTCGGCCATGCACTGGCGCAGGGGATGGCGGCGCGCCTGCCGGATGAAGCGGGTCGAGAGCAGTTCGTCGTCGCCGCGGAGCCGGGTCGCGTCCGCGCCTAGCTCCTGCACGGCCTCACGCACCCTCTGCGCCGAGGTGCCAACGGGGAGGGGGTCGCCGAACAGGATCGAGACCGGGTTGGCGAAGACGGAGGCGGGGCGGCAGACCATGCCACTACGCCGCTGGGACAGGAAGGTGCCCCAGACTCGGTCCAGACACACCGGAATGACCGGCGCAGTGGTGTGGCGCATGATCACCTCGAGTCCGCGGTGAAAGGGAAGCATGTTGCCGGTGCGCGTGAGCGCGCCCTCGGCGAAGATGCAGACGACCTCGCCATCCTCCACGCGCCGTCCTACTTCGCGCAGCGTCCGCAGCAGCTCCTTGGGAGAATCGTCGGAGGTGATGGGGATGCAGTGGAAAAGGCGGGCAAACGGCCTCATCCAGCGCCTGTTGTAGAAGTCTCGGTGCATGACGAACCGCACGAACGGGCGCACCGCAATCTGTACAATGAGCGCGTCTAGATAGCTGACGTGGTTGCAGACCAGCAGCGCGCCGCCGCTGGAGGGCACGCGTTCCGCGCCCTGAGTCCGCACCCGAAACAGGCAACGGGCCGCCAGCAGCGCGACAAAGCGCACGAGAAAGTCAGGAAGAATCCGCACGCTGACAACCAGCGCGGACAGCGAAAGCAGACCGATCACCACGGAGATGCCACTCGTGCCGACCGCGCAGACATCGTGCAGCAACCAGAAGACGGGATAGGCCAGCAGCATCGCCGAGAAGGCGGCCAGGTTCCGCAACGCCATCATGCTGCCAGTGTGCTCCCTCGGGGTGTCGCGCTGGATGCAGGCGGCTAGCGGAAGGACGAAGAAGCCGCAGCTCGCGCCCAACGCCACGAGCACCACGGCGGTCGCCGCCATGGACGCGGACACAAAGGGGAGCGTCAGGCAGGTCGCCACCAGGCCAAGCGCGCCAAGAGGGACCAGGCCAAACTCGATTCTGCCCCGGGACAGGCGCCCAGCCAGATAGCTGCCCACTCCGACCCCCGCGCCGGCGGCCGCGGCCAACCACCCGGCATCGGCATCCGTTCGCAGCATGGTCTCCTTCGCGTGCAGAAGAAGATTGACCTGAAAGAGTGCGCACACGAACCAGAACCAGGCGGAACCGGCGAGAGACAGCGCCAAGGTACGGCGTTGGCGGGCGAGCCGGAAGGCGTCGGCGACATCGCCGAGAGGGGACAGGCCGTGACGAGGGTTGGCGAGGGCAGGGGCAGTGTGCGGAATCCGCAGAGAGGCAAACACGCCAAGAAGGGCGATGCCCACGCACACGGATCCGGCAAGGAACGGCGCACTGGCCGCCAACACTGCGAGATGTCCGCCCAGCGCGGTTCCCACGATCATGGCGGCGAACGCCCACAACTGAAGATGACCGTTGCCTAGGGAAAGCTCATGCTCGGGCAGCAATTCCGGAATGGAGCCGTATTTTGCAGGACTGAAAAACGCGCTCTGCGCCCCCATGAGGAAGAGAACTCCAAGTCCCAGAGGCAGACTCCCCAGCCAGAGAGCGGCCACGCCACCAGCCATGATGAACACCTCGGCAACCTTCATCCACACCATGATCCTAGCCTTGCTGTAGCGGTCGGCCAGTGTCCCGGCAAGGGGGGAGAAAAGAAGGAACGGAAGTGTGAAGAGCACTCCCGCAACTGCGAGCATCGTGCCGCGGTTCGAGGAGTCGGTCAGCGCCTGCAAAGCGGCGAGGGAAACCAGAAGCTTGAACGCATTGTCATTCAAGGCTCCCAAAAACTGCGTGGTCAGGAACGCTCTGAATCCACTGCTCTTGACACTCGTCTGCATCGAACCATCTCCCCGTGTGACTGCGTGTTTGATCGGCCTGCGTCCTTGGTTGGCACTGAAGCTGTCATCTCTAATGCAGGACCGATGCCAACTTGATGATTCGTGCCTGTGGCAGCGAGAGCACCTGCACTCATTCTACTTGGGCGTACGCCAGATGTACACGTCATGCAAAAAACGCACACGGCAAGATGCTCATATTTTGAATTTCGTTTGAGCTTGAATTGAGCGTGTGACACAACGACCGCATCGCTTTCGTAGTCCGCGCGTCGGTGTAGGTGCCGACGCAAACGATATTCTGAATGTGGGTATAGTGGTTCGGGACGGCTCGTCCCGTAAGACATCTCGGCGCGGGCCGCGCCGAACCACAAGGGCCTGCGCACTCGACGGCTAATCAGTGGTTCGGGACGGCTCGTCCCGTAAGACATCTCGGCGCGGACCGCGCCGAACCACAAGGGCCTGCCACTCAGATGTTTTGTGTCGGTACTTGAAGCCGAGCCGCAGGCTCCTTGGAGTGCTCGAGCTCTGCTTGGCCGAGACCCGCCTCGGCCTCGAAACGAAATTCAAAATGTGAGTGACTACCTGTCACTGGCCGCGAAACCCTTTTTGCGGCGGGTCTTGCTTCCGTGGTCGTTGGCGATCATAGTCTCATCGGACGTGTTGGACCTCGAACGAACCAGAGGAGTCTGCGTGTGAGCATTGCCGGGATACGCCGTAAGCATTTGGTCTACCCGCTGCTGGTGGTTCTGTGGCTGTGCGTGGGTGCTTGGCAGGCGGTGGAGCACCGTAGTGTGGGCGAGGCACAGCGATCGGCGCTGCTGCTGCGCCTGGCGGACATCTCCCGCACGCT
Organism: Lentisphaeria bacterium; assembly: GCA_023145395.1. GTDB lineage: Bacteria > Verrucomicrobiota > Lentisphaeria > Oligosphaerales > Lenti-02 > JAGLDW01. The sequence goes on from JAGLDW010000743.1 coordinate 9,895, forward strand.
GGCGGTGGCGATCCGCTCCAACACGCGATTCGGCACGCTGCGCCGAGACCGCCTGGAGGAGATTCTCGCCGATCTTGTGGAACTGCAGGGCTTGGATGCGGTTGCGCTGGTCAGCCCGCAGGGAGAACTTCTGGCCAGCGCGGGGGGCGAGTTTTCCGAGGGATTTGGCGCACTGGTCCCCGGAAAGCCGCACTGGGATGGAGCACATCTGACCTCGGTCGAACCAGTCTTGTTCGGGCCCATATCCTCCAAAGACGGAACGTTGTCGGGCGTGCTCCTTGTGGAACCGGGGCAGCGTCCAAGAAGGCGGGTATCGCAGGGAGAGCGGGCGCTGCGCCTGCCGGTGCCAAACGGTCCCGCAGGAATGAGAGATCGCGAGCGCAACGGCAGCCACCCTCCATCTCCCTCCTCCTCGCGCGAGTCCATCCGTCGAGGCCCCCCGTGGTCGGCGGTTCTGCCCCGCAGATTCCCGAGGCGGGGCACGTTGCATGCGGCACGCCCCCCGTGGATGACCAAGGAGGAATACGCGGAGCGATATCAGCGCCAGGGTGTGCAACGATTCGTGCTGCGCATTTCGACTGCGGAGACGCACGCCGCCCTCAGTCACGATCGCATTTTGCGCATCGGCATCATTCTACTCGCCCTTGTCGTGGCGCTTTCTCTAGCCTTCAGCATGCGTGCATACGAACGCGCGTCCGGACTCAACGTGCAGTTGGCGCGCACAGAGGAGATGAACAGTCATCTGCGGGAGCTGAGCACCGCAGCGGCCGGACTAGCTCACGAAACGCGCAATCCGCTGAACGTGGTGCGCGGCATCGCCCAAACCATGGTTGCAAGCGATGACGCCTCCGCCATGAAGGGACACGCTGGACAGGTGATCGAGGAAGTCGACCGCGTCAACAGCCGCCTGACCGAGTTCATCTCCTACGCCAGGCCCTGCGAGCCGCAGATGACGCCTGTCTCCCCCGCGCGCCTTGCCCGGGAACTGGCAAAAGCACTCGAATTCGACCGTGAGGACAAGAACATTCAGTTCCACTTGGACTGTCAGTCTGGCGAGATGCTGGCAGACATGGATCTGACGCGCCAGATCCTTTTCAACTTGATCATCAACGCCTTCGAGATCGTTCCCGAGGGCGGACGCGTGACTGTGCGAGCACAGGCGGAGCATGGAGAGTGGACGCTGCGGGTCGAGGACAATGGCTCCGGCGTTCCGGAGGACCAGCGCGAGGAAATCTTCCGCCCCTACGTCACGCTGCGCGAGAACGGGACAGGCCTGGGCCTCGCCGTCGTCCGCCGCAACACGCAGGCCCAGCAATGGACCCTCGCCTA
>JAGLDW010000744.1 GCA_023145395.1 Lentisphaeria bacterium
CTGATCTTCAAAACACCCGACTTCATGAAGCCGGTCGTCTGCTCGAAGTCCTCGGCCCGGATGCCACAGGTTGTGGTGATGTTCAGTTCCTTGACCTTAATCTGATCCAGATCGACGGCGCACTTCTCCTTGTCGAAGTACTGGGCCTGCATCAGCATCAGACCGCGTGGACGCATGAGTTGCACCATCGCGTCCGTGGTCGGAGCATGCCCCACCGTGTCCTGAAGAATGTCAAAGCCGTTGGGCGCGATCGCCTTGAGCTGATCGACCAAATCCGGGTCGTCGACGTTCAGCACGCGCAACTCGGGCAACGCCTCTTTCAGGAAGGCAATGCGTGCCGGGTTCTTGTCCAGCAGCGTCGCCTCCGCACCAAGATTGACAGCGAGCTGGGCAGCGGTGATGCCAACGATGCCCGCACCGATGGAGAGCAGGTTCGTGTCGGGGCCAAGTCCATCGCACCGGTTGATTCCCCGGTTGCCCACTCCCGCTAGAATGGTGAAGGAGATGGACTCCATCAGATCAGCCTCCAGCGGTTCCGAGGCCACGAACGTGTAGCCGCCAGCCGCTCCGACGGACATGCCCACATGGGCGCCCCACATGCTGATGATGTCCTCTTTCCAGCGGTTGGGCGTGCCATAGACAATGTCACCCACCTTGAGATTGGTCACGTCCGCGCCGCATTCCTCGACGATGCCAAGCCGATGATAGCCGGGCACGCAGGGAAATTGCGAGCCAATGTGCAAGCCGCGCAGCACCCAGCGTTCGGTGCCCGGCGAGACGGCGGTGACAAGAGTCCGCACACGGACGTCTGCGGCGCCCATTTCGTCCAGAGTCAACTCGCAGACGTCGTAGGCATTCACTTCGGGGTAGTAGATCGCCTTGGTCTTCATTCCGTCAATCCTCCATCATAGCGACGATTTTGAACGCTTCTTTGCGCTTGAGCATCTCAAAGGCCTGGGGCAGTTCGTCCAGAGTGACCTTGTGACTGTAGTAGTTGGACAGATCGACCAGTCCAAGGCGCACCGCATCCAGCATGTACTGGTGGGCGATGTCCTCGCCGGTGCGTCCGCCGGCATTGCGTTCGGGTGGGATGACGCCACCCATGTCGGTGCCCCGCTCGTAGGTGGCATAGGCGCCCGCCTTGCCCTCTGGCGCCAGCACGGGCATGCACGAGGCCAGAAAGTCGGAACTTCCCGTCGTGTCCAGAAGCACGTCCACGCCTTCTCCACCGGTGAGTTCCGCTGCTCGGGCGATCACGTCCTCCTTCGCGGCGTTGATGACGAAATCCGCGCCAATGACATCCTTCGCGTAGGCGAGCTGTTCGTCGCGGCGCGCCACAGCGATGACGGGAGTGCCGCCAAGCACCTTGGCGAAGTGGATCATGGCAATGCCGACCGAACCCGCACCGAGAACCATCACCTTTTTGAGGAATCCGACCCCGCTGGTGGCCGCATAGCTGGCCGTCTCCTTCAGCGTGATCATCATAGTTGCCTCGGCGGGCGGAATATTCGCTTCAACGGGCACTCGCAGCTGAAAACGTGTGAAGGCGCTGGGCTTCGCCTCCGGGTCGTCCTCCATGAGCGCTTTCACGTCGGTGACCAGTCCATACTCGGCAAAGCCGCTCCACATGGACAGATAGCCCTCGTATTTCTCGCCGGGATAGGCGAGCGCAGGACGCAGAAACATCTCGCCTTCCTTGATGTTGCGCACCTTGCCGCCCACCTTCACGACAGTGCCGATGCCCTCGTGTCCCAGCAGCCCGGGGTAGGTCTGCTCCCAGGGGAGGGCATTCTTCATATGCTTGAGATCGGTGCCCGTGCACGAGGCGCAGGCATGCACCTTGCACAGCACTTGGTAGTCGCTCGGTTCCGGGATGGGAAGATCCTCGATCCAAAGTCCGCCCTTGCCATCGGTTACTGCAGCTTTCATCGCCGGTCCTTTCGCTCGGTGCAATTCTTCTAGAGACAGAAAGTTCTCCTAGGATCGAATGGTAATGTTGCTTTCCGACACCGTCAAGGCGCAAGGCTCATGCATTCGTGTTTTCTTAGCAGGTGCCAAGTCGGCGTTGTGCTGGTAGAGTAGGACGAGCACAGCATGCACCAAACGCACCCACACGCGGAGACAGACGTGAAGAAGAATCTTGCCACCATCGCACTGTCCATTCTATTTCTAGCGTCCGTAGCGCACTGCGCGGACAGGGCGCCCGCGCTTGCCGCCGCGCTTGCCAAGTATCAGCCCGCAAAGTTCGATCGTGCAGACTCGGCGCAGCGGACGCTGATTCCCTACGCCATGCTTCAGCAGAAAAAACTGCACGTGCTACGCTCCAAGTACACCCGTTCCGCGAGCGCGGCGAAGATGGCAGATCAACTCGCGGCGCGCGGGCTGGGGGCATTGCAGCAACTGCGGACAGGAAAACCCCTTCTGGCTCGCCCCGGGCGCACCTTCGAAGGCGCCTACGTGACCAGCAACGACAGCACCGTCCAACCCTACTATCTATATCTGCCAACAGGATTCACACGCACGAAAAAATATCCTCTGTTCGTGTTTCTCCACGGCTATGTTCCCACCATTTCCGTGCTGGATCCCTGGGTGTTGGACGAGTCCACCTGCGCCAACGCAAACAAGAACGACTTCATTCTGCTCACCCCCTACGGTCGGCGAAACACGGATTTCCAGGGCGTGGGGGAACTTGATGTGCACGAGACAATCCGAGAAGTCCAGGCTCTCTACCCTGTCGATCCGGAGCAAGTGCATCTGACGGGAGTGAGCATGGGCGGCGCGGGCTGCTACTACATTGGGTTGCGCGCCCCGGGACGCTTCGCCTCGTTCAGCACCATGGGGGGGCAAACCGACATGCACACATGGTGGCCTCTGATTCTCCCCGCGTGGCCCAAGAGCCGGGATGCCATTCCCCCATTCCGCCGCTGGCTTGTGGAGTGGGACAATCCCATTGATTTGGTCATGAATGCGCGCAACCAGAACTTCCTGGTCATGCATGGCGAGCGAGACCATCTCGTCTCCGTGGAGCAATCCCGATCCTTCGTCAAAGCGGCCGGTGCGCTGGACATCGACATCACCTACCAGGAGCAGAAGGGCGCCGGTCACTACATCTACTGGGATCCCAAGGTTTTCGAGACTGCATGGGCCTGGCAGAGCCGCCAGCGCAAACAGCAAGTGCCCCCCCGGGTCACCTTCAAGACATTCAGTCTGGAGTACGATCGCGCCTTCTGGTGCCGAATCGATGACTTTATCGAATGGGGGACACCAGCGGAGATCGACTGCTCCTTCGACAAAAACAGGCGCGTGCTCACCGCCACCACAAAGAACGTGCGGGTACTCGCCATCGATGCCGCCGGCGCCCATGCGAAAACACCCTTCAAAGCAGTGGTGAACGGACAGAAGCGCACCATCCACAAGAACAAGGCAGGCGAGTACGAGATCATCTGCGACGACACACCTGCGCGCGAACAGGCATGGCCCCCCCGGAAACACCATGGCATGTGCGGCCCGGTGGAGGAGGTGTTCGACACACCTTTCCTCGTCGTGGCGGGAACAGCTGGAACCCCGCAGCAGACCCGTGAAATTGCGCAGCGCGTGGAGAAATGGGCGGACGCGTGGGACCGATGCGCTGATGGACGCCCCATCGTCGTGCAAGACGGCCAAGTCACAAAAAAGCTCATTCTCGAGCACAGTCTGGTGCTGTTCGGCACGCCGAAGACGAACTCCATTCTGCAACAGCTTCACGCCAAGCTGCCCATTCGCATCGGCGATCAAAGCTACGAAGTGGCCGGAAAGACCTATGCCGGAGAGGACCTCGGACTGGTTCTATGCTACCCGAACCCGCTCAACCCGAAACGCTATGTGACGGTCTACTCGGGAGAACTCTATGGCGAAAAATGCGGAGTCAACCACAAACACGACCTGATCCCCGACTTCATCGTCTTCAACACCCGTAGCTTCAACTACGATGATACGAACCAGCACGAAGTGGCCGGCTTCTTCGACAGGAACTGGGAACTGTCCCCAAAGCTCACCTGGATCCGCAAGCCCCAGTGATCCGTTTCGCCCGCCACGGGGCTTGCCCGA
>JAGLDW010000745.1 GCA_023145395.1 Lentisphaeria bacterium
TCATTTTGGTTTCTGACGAGGCGTGAGCGAGTGGGCACACCGAAAGGTGTGTCCCGAGTGAAGCAACGAAATCAGGGGGGAAAAGGGACGCAGCCCTACGGGGCGAGGCGGCGCACGGCCATATGCTTCGTTGCTCGTCGGTTGCAGACCAACAAGCCACCGTCAGCCAATGCGAATGAGTTCGCCACCATTCTCCACCGATTGGGTCGCCGCCAGCACCAGCTCAAGACTCTTGCAGGCGTCGGCGTAGGGAGAGAGAACCAGAGACTGATCGTTGCTGAGGACGGCGTCGATGAATGCATCGTCGCACTCTTGCCCGTAGTCGTTCCCGGACTTGCCCTCGATGGTCATGTTCGCCTGACGAATCTTGTAGTTTCCGCCGAGGCCGTATTCCAGGATTCCCTGCTTGGTGAAGAACTCGAAATTGCTCTTCCCGAGGCCGGGAGGCGAGAAGCAGCCCGTGGTGATTTGCGCCACCACACCGCTCTCGAACTGCATGACAACCGTCGAGGCGTCGTCCACATCGTAGTTCTCAATCTCGCCCATGGTGCCCTGTCGTCCCATTCCGCAGACGGCGGTCACATCGCCGAGAAGGTAGCGCAGGACATCGTAGTTGTGGACCGTCTGCTCGATGATCTGTCCGCCGGACTGCGCGCGCTCGCGCCACCACCAGACCATGGGCAAGCCACCCAGACGGTGCGCGCTGACCATGCCGATTTGCTGTCCGGCCAGCCAGGCCTTGACCCTCGGCAGTGTCTCGGCGTAGCGGCACTGGAAGCCAACGGCGCTGATCAGCTTCTTCTCCGCCAGCATGTCGCGCACCCGCAGCGAGTAGTCCAAATCCAGCGACATGGGTTTCTGCACGAAGATGTGGCAGCCGTGCTCCATCGCCATGAACTCCATGCCGTCGTGGGCGCCGGGCTCGACGCAGACATACACTGCGTCCAGTTTCTCCTTCTCGAACATGTCCGCATAGACGGTGTAGGGCGTGGCGTCGAAACGCTCGCCCGCCGCCTTCGCCCGCTCCTCGACCTTGTCGCAGACTGCGACGACATCCGCCTCCTCGATGTTCGGCATGTGGCGAAAATGAAACTGGGCGATGCCGCCGCAGCCGATGAATCCGACCCGTACGCGATCCATGTCCAAACTCCTCGTGATTCCGACGCATTTGTACTGGAGAGCTCCAAGAATCAGTAACGTAGTGCGCCTCGCCGATTGCGCATGTCGGAAAAACGCCAAGGGGTGCATGTCAATTCCGTAGGTGGTTGTTCGCGCGGATTCTCTACTCGGGCACGCCACCACTGCCCTTGTGGCAGTGCTGCGAACGCGCGCCAATCTGACACCATTCGCAACATGCTGAAAACCTGCTACGTTCGAGTTTGGATGAGTGTATGCAACTAATGCTGTGACAATGCATTGGTCGTCCCCCGAGGAGACTCGCTCTGATAAGGGGGGGGATGGTACAACATTGTGGCAAGGGTGAGGACTTCGATGAGCAAGAGACCAAGCGACCAATATCCTCCGGACTATCGGATTTCGCTATCCGAATACCACATCAACAATGTGCGCCGCTCGTCTACGGTGTCGAGGGCGTTCACCCAGTCCAGTCCTTGGGTCAGAATCATGCTTTTCGCCACGAGTGCCATCGTGGTTTTCTGGCTCGCCTCCGCCTTCCTTGTGAGTTCCGTGACTGACGGCACCACGTTTTGGCAGGTGTTGCTCTTCCGCGGTCCCGCGGGTGTGGTCGCCACGCAGCTTGTGGCCATCGCTGTCATCGGGATCCTCGGTGCCAACTTCGGATCGGTTCGCGCTGACCAGCTCGAACGTGCGCTGCAGAGAAGTTCACGCTGGTTTTCCACGGTGCTGCAGAGCATAGGGAACGCATGTATCGCCACCGACCAGGAAGGGGATATCATCTTCCTCAATCCCGCTGCGGAACGACTGGTCGGACAGTCTGTTTCAGAAGCCATCGGGAAGTCAATCGAACAGGTCTGCACCATCGACAATGCCGTCCGGGGAACGTCTCTGGGAGATATTCTGAAAAAAGGCCTGGACGATGGAGTACCCATCGTCTTCGGAGAGAATGCCGTCCTACATTCCGCATCTGGACACGAGATCCCCATCACCGGCACAGCCGCCCCCATCGTCAGCGCCGGGGGAGAGACCATTGGCATGGTCGTGGCGCTTCACAACATGTCGGAGCTTCGCCAGGCAGAGGAAAAGGCGGACCGGCTCGCCTCTGTCGTCGCCCAATCGGACAACGCCATCGTCATCTGCTCTCCGGACGGTCTCGTCGAATACGCAAATCCGAAATTCGAAAGCCTCACCGGTTTCGCACCCCACGAAATCATCGGCCAGCCGTTCGGCCCCCTCCGTGCGCTGGGGGAGGAGACCACATCCAGCACAGAGTTCGTCACCAGGCTGGAGCAGATCGGTTTCTGGCGCGGAAATATCTCGCTGACAACCAAGGGGGGGCGTCCTTTCGAGGTGGTCACAACCATTTCGGCACTGAGAGACTCCGAGGGGGAGATCTCCGGATACGCCGCTATCAACCGGGATGTTTCGTATGAGACAGAGCTTCGCGCGCAACTCACACAGGCTCAGAAGATGGAGGTTATTGGTCGTCTGGCCGGTGGTGTGGTGCACGATTTCAACAACATCCTTCAGGTGATCTGCGGATACAGCTGCTTGATCGAGGATGCTGCGAGCGAACAACCAGAGCTTCTCGAGTTCGCCTCGCACATCACCCAATCGGCAGAGAGAGCCGTTGGCGTGACATGCCAGCTGCTCGCGTTCAGCCGCCGCGGCGACACGGATCCCGTGCCGGTCGATCCAAACCATGTCATCCAGGACACAGGCAAGATGGTCCGCCGACTGATCGGAACCGATGTCGAGCTGATCATGGACCTCAAGCCTGAGATCGGCCTTGTTCTCTGCGATCCGGGACAGTTCAGCCAGGTGCTTCTCAACCTGGCGGTGAATGCGGATGACGCCATGCCCGATGGGGGAAAGCTGACCGTGTCCACCTGTACACGCACGGTGGCCGCGCAAGAACCGGCGGAGCCTGGGGAAGAACCCATTCTCAAGGCAGGCCCCTATGTGGTGACCACCATCTCAGACACGGGAACAGGCATCGACCCGGAGCACCTTGAGAGCATTTTCCAGCCCTTTTTCACCACGAAGGAGGTCGGCAAGGGCACGGGTTTGGGGCTGTCCATCGTGCGCGATCTCGCACGCCAGTTCCAGGGGGATGTCCGCGCGAGTTCGAAACTCGGCGAGGGCACAGAGTTCGAAATCTTCCTGCCGGTGGTGCAGAAGGACGCGACGGCGCCCCCCGTTGAGGTTGATCTCCAGCAGACGCCAAGCGGAACCGAACGTCTCGTCGTCGTGGATGATGACAAGGATGTGCTTCAGTATATCGACCTAGCTCTGGGCATGCTCGGATACGAAGTGCTTACCGCCAACAACGCCAAGGAGGGCATACGGCTCTGCAGTGTGCCGGACGCCAACATCGATCTCCTCATCACAGACTTGGTCATGCCAAAGACCGACGGCATGCAACTGGCGTCGAAACTGCGGGAGCTTGTCCCGGAGATACCCATTCTCTATATGACCGCCCATCCCGAGCATGCCCTTCGCACACAGCACCCCCGCGAGCTTCGCCACCGCCTACTCGAGAAACCGTTCTCGCTCGCCACTCTCGCCGCATCCGTACGCAATGCCCTGGATCGAAGATAAGCCTCCCACACACAACCCGGGAACGCATCGAGGGATTCGCAGACATGCCCCGTCCTCTTTCCCGTGACAACAGTGCACGCAAATGCTTCACACTGGTGGAGTTGCTGGTTGTCATTGGCATTCTTGCGATCCTCTTCGCCCTGACCATCCCCCAGATGAACCGCTTCACCAGGCGCTCGAAATACGTGGCCTGTCTGAGCAATCTCAGGCAACTCGGGGTCGCTCTTCAGTTCTACCGCCAAGACTGCAGCCGCTATCCGCCGACCGGACTTGACTCACTCCAGAAGTTTCTGGCTGACAAACGATGCATGGATGGGGAAAAGGGAACCCTGCGTTGTCCCAGGGAGCCTGAGGGGCAAAGGGCGTACACCCTCGGCTATCTCGGGGGGCATCCAAGCTTCCTGCGCGGGAATGACGCGCTGATCGTCTGTGGAAGACATCCGACCCGGGGCACCCTCGCTGTGCTGGTGGATGGTCGCGCCCTGATCTACCGGATATCGACGGATGGCCAGGGCGGCGGGGCGACGGTTCCCATAACCCTGCAGTTCGGGGACGAGGAGGTGGAACCCGGATTCACTCTACACAACGGCAGCGCCCTCAAAATCACCTCGGCGACTGGGGAGGAGATGCTGCTCTACGGCAACAATGGAGCACACTACATCGCCGCCTCCTACGACCCGGCAGCCAACGACGGCGAAGGCGCATTCAGCATCATCCTCGGCTTCGATGATGACAGTACTGGCGGCCAATCAGCACGGAGCGTCTCGGACAGCTATGTCTCCGTCATCACAGCGCTTGAGTACTCCAAGGTCCAGATGACAAGCAATCCCGCCGACAGCGGAGGCGTGTGCAAGCTCAAGTGGATTCCAACAGGCGGCGCAAGCAACAAGATCGAACTCGACAACTATTCTTCGTATCGAGTAACCCATCTGTCCAGACCAATCATGCTCGAGGAGGACAGAGCGGGAAGCAGGAAGCAGTTCGACTCGTCAGCAGATCTGGTCGAAGCCCGATGACCCCCAGCCACTGTCGGCGGCTGGCCTCGGGAGCCGCCACCGCGCGCACCAGAAAACTCCCCCAAACGATGTTCTGACCCAACAGTTCTGCGGAGTCGCCACCCATGTCCTTTCTCGGCAACCTCTTCAAAGGAGTCCGACGATCCAGCGCGGACATTCTGGTGGACGAGTTCGTCCGTCTCCAGGCCGAGGGGGACGGGCTGACACCCGCCAGCTACATTGCCCAGTTTCCCGAACACGCGATTGAGCTAGTGGCCGCTTTCAAGAAGCGCGGGTTCCGTGTCGCGACCCCCGCATCCGAACTGCAGCCCGAGCCGACGCCGGAGGTTGACACTGGTCCGCAGCGGCCCTCCTGGAAGATCCCGGAAGAGAGCCAGTCTCTCACCTCGCTGGCCGGCAAGACGTTTGCCGGGTACCAGCTCGACGAGCAAATTGGTGTGGGCGGAATGGCCCGGGTCTACAAGGCGTGGGACCCCCAACATGACAGATTCATCGCGGTGAAGACGCTGCAGAGCGTCGCCGAAATCACTGCCGACCAAATGAGAAGGCTCCAGCGCGAAGGAACGGTCCACAGCGGATTCCATCATAGAAACATCGTGGAAGTCTATGACGCGGGTATCGTCAACGACATCCCCTTTCTCGCCATGGAGTACATTGAGACGGGGCGCAATCTGCACAGCGTACTTGAACAGAACCAGGGGGGGCTGCCACCGAGACAGGCCGCCGAACTCCTCATGAACCTAGCGGAGGCGCTCGCCTACAGCCACGCCCGCGGCGTCATACACCGCGATGTCAAGCCAGCCAATGTCATGATGATCGGAGAGACGCCCAAACTCACCGATTTCGGACTCGCCTTCGTGCAGGACGATCTGCGGTCGCGCATCTCCCGCACCAACGAGATGGTCGGCACGCTCGCCTTCATGGCGCCCGAGCAAATGCACGGAGACAAGAATCCAACACCCGCATGGGACATCTATGCCCTCGGCGCGATGATGTACGAGATGCTGACGGGAGCACTCCCGTTCACAGCGGGCTCCCCACCGGAGCTTGCCCAGCTCGTGTTCCATGAGGATCCACAACCACCGACTCGACTCGTGCCGGATCTCAACCGCGACCTTGAGGATGTGTGCATCAAATGCATGGAGAAAACGCCCGCCAAGCGCTACGCCAGCGCCGGCGATTTTGCAGATGACCTCGGACGGTTCCTACGGGGGCGAAAGGTGACCGCGCCGAGAGTTCACTGGCGCATCCGCCGCTTTCGCAGGCTGGTGCGCACACGTGGCGGATTGGTCGTGGCGATGATCATCACGGCACTCGCGCTGGCGGGCGCCGGCGCAGCCGTCGTCGGAGCGCGGACCGAAAGAGCGCTCGCCGATCTGCGCGAGGGGAAGGCCAGACCATCGGACGCAGCTGGGTGGCCGATCTCCCTCCTCCGAAAAGCGGCGCGGCACGACGACCCCGCCAATCGCATTGTGGCACTGGCGCCCTTGGCCAAACACGGAGACAAGGGCTTCGCCGTTCTAGTTGGCATGGTGGACGATCCCAATCCAGATGTGCGCGCCCACCTGGCATCCAGTCTGGTTGTGCACTCCCATCCCGCCGTCGCGATCATCTGCAGAGGACTCCTGCAGGATCCCAGCCCCATGGTTGTGGCGGCCGCCATCCGCCTGAGCGACGGCATTGATGATCCCTCGCTGACTCCCCTCCTCGAACAAGTGGCATTCACGCAGAACAAAGTCGCAAGAAGATTCGCAGTCCTCACGCTTATGTCCAAACTGGGAGGCAAGGCTGAAGGGTTTTCCGCACGCTATCTACAGTGCCCCGGTCTGAGCCGCCGCATGGAGTTGCTCGAACGCATGGAACGAAGCCAGACCCCTCCCCCGATGGCCGTTCTCATCGACCGATTGGAGCACACGGTGCACGATAGCGAGCGCGAAGCAGTCCGCCGCTGTCTCGTCCTCTTCACCGATGTCGACCATGGGAACGAGGTGGAGGCATGGCGCCAGTGGTGGGAGTACACGAGGCGGGAGTGGCAAGCACGCCCCACACTCGTCGTCTACTGGGCCGCAGCGACGAGCCAACTGCGACGCAACGACATCCTCTGGAAAGTGAATGAGAAGGAGCCGCCCTACGATGCCAGAAAAGCCGTCGGCGCCAACACCCACACTGTGATCCGGGGCGAAACGCTCTTCACGATCCATCAGGACGTGGGCAGATACAGGGCAAGGCTCTTCCTCGTGGGCACGATCCATGGTCTGCCGGTGGGCAGGGATGCGGTTCGAAAACGCATGGCTGCGGCACTCGCGGAGCCTGTGGTTCAATGAGCCCCAGTCTCTCGTTCCGGCAAAATCCCACCCCAATTCCCAGTCCCGTCCTCCCGCAGCAGGGCATCTCGCAGACCAGCCACATCCGTACCCGTGCCCGGCACACGCCAGTCGGACGCCAGTTCGGCGAGAGGGACAAGGACAAAGAGACGCTCTGATAGCCGAGGGTGGGGAACGATCAGATCAGGACCGCCGATGCACTCCTCCCCCCACAGAAGAATGTCAAGATCGATGGGGCGCGCCTCACGGCTATCATGCCGGGACGGACGCCCAAATTCGCGCTCCACACGCTGGCAGAGCGCCAACAGTCCGGCCGCATCACCATCCCACCACGCCGTGCCCGCCGCATTCACGAAGGACGGGGTTCCTGGCACACAACCCAGCGGATGTGTCTCATACAGCGAAGACAGGCGCAAATCTTGTAACCCGTTGCGCCCAAGACTTCTCCAGGCATTCCGAATTGTATCAGCCGGACGCGCAAGGTTGGCGCCCAGGCCGATGGCCACTCTCGTTTTCTCATGCATGACGCGGATCTCCCAAGAGATTGAACCGATAGGTCAACTATGCTATGTTTATTGGTTCGCATCAAACGAATCGTCTACAGAACAGAGAATTATGAAAAACCCCTGCCCTGCAAGGGTCTATTATCTCGCGTCCGGCATGCTTGGCGTTCCTGTCATGGATGCTTTGCTTGCGGACAAGCGGATCCAGCTAGTGGGTGCCGGAACGCAGCCAGACAGACCTGCGGGACGCAAGCGCCAGCCCGTTCCGAGCCCCGTGGGCCAACATGCCGCGCAGCTCGGCTTGCCTCTCGACAAGCCAGAATCTGTGAACACGGAGGAGTTCTTGGAGCACCTCCGGGCGCTGGCGCCCGATCTTGTCCTCGTCGCATCCTTTGGACAGATTCTCAAGAAACCCCTCCTGGCTCTCCCCGCCGCTGGGTGTTTGAACGTGCATGCCTCCCTGCTCCCAAGGCATCGTGGCGCCGCGCCAATCAACGCCGCCATCCTCGAAGGAGATGAAGCCACGGGGGTCTCCTTCATGGAGATGGAGGCAGGACTCGACACCGGACCGGTCTACAGCACGGTCCCGACCAGAATTGACGAGAACGAAACCGCTGCGGAACTGGAAGCCAAACTCGGCATCCTCGCAGCGGAACATGTGGTTGATTGCATTCTCGGCGTGGCCTGCGGACGCCTGAAAGCCACACCACAGTCAAAAACCGGCGCCACATACGTCGGAAAACTGCGCAAGGAAGACGGACTCCTGAACTGGACACTTCCGGCCGTGACACTCGCACGTCGCGTCCGTGGACTCCAGCCCTGGCCCAAGACCCACACCTTTATCCCCAGCGCCAAGGGAATGCGCCGCGTGCAGATCACGCAGGTCCGCATTCCCGCGCCGGGCGACAACAGCGATGCGAAGCCGGGCGAAGTCGTCCGTGCAGACCGTAGCGCCTGGCTTGTCGCCTGTGGCGAGGGAACACTGGAAATTCGCAGAGCGGCGCCTGAGGGCCGACGGGAGATGGACGCGCAGGAATTCCTCCGCGGCTTCCCTCTCAAAGTCGGCTGCATACTGGGTGGACCGCTGCCGTAGAAATGGCAAACGGAGACAATGAAACAAATACTGATCAACCAAGAAGAACTACAAACGCAAGTCGCTGTCGTGCAGGATGGCAAGCTGGAGGATTTCTTCATCGAGCGCAGAGGAAGAAGCCGTG
>JAGLDW010000746.1 GCA_023145395.1 Lentisphaeria bacterium
CTGCGCGGCTGGATCACGGACAAGGGTGGCGTCAAACGGCCCCTCCTCACCGCGCAACCCGATCATCCCACACCCGACAGACAGCTCACCGAGGGCTTCACCATCGAGGCGTTCCGCACGAACGACGAATATGGATTGATCACCCGCAAGGACGATTCGCGCCTCCCCGTCGCCAATGCGGTCACCATCGAGTTCGGCCTGCCCCCCGGCACCGATCCGGCGAGCCTTGTGCTCCGCTGGACAGGCTCGAATCTGACCCTCGCCGACGCCCCCGCAAAACCGACCACTCATGAAGGAGAGCAACGCTGCCCCATCTCCGCGCAAAGCATCGTGGACCAGGTGGTGCGCGTGCGCCTCGACGCGACGGGAACGGCGGCCGCCCTCGACTGGATCGGCCTGGACGTGACGACAAACGGCGCCGGCGCACGGTGGCGCGCCCCGGATGGGATCTTCCGCGAGTACGAGGTTGAATCCGACCACGCGCGTCCAGACAACCTGGTCCAGAATCCAGCAGTCACAGAGGATTCGCACTGGACAGGCGGGCTCGTCAACCGGCCCTTCCGCCGGGAATTGGGTCCGATTCGTTTCAACCACGAGAAGGATCCACGCTTCGCCGAGATCCCCGCCCCCGGCCCCCTGCGCCCCTTTGACATCGTGATCGTCTCGGGCAGCAAGAAAGGGTCCGATGGACGGTACGGAATACGCAATCGCATCGATGCCTCCCACTTCCGCATGCGCCGGAGATCGAAGGGAGACGAGGCGGGACTCACTGCGGAACTCGTACACAACGACGGCACTCCGCTTGTCCCGGGAGGATGCTGCCTGGAGCTGCGCGGAGAGGACACAATCGCCCGACAGACCATCAAACTTCCGCCCAATGCGGACAAGCTGCGGTTTTCCTTCCTCCTACGCGTCATGGATGCCGCGCGGCTCGGAACGCGAGACATTCCCGAGCCCATGCTGGTCGGTGCCGAGCTGGTCTTCACGGGACAGGACGCCAAGACAATCCTCCGAACTCCCCTCCCCATCCCCAAGCCCAGCTACCAGTGGCGGAAATACGGAATGGTGGCGAATGTGCCGAAAGGCTGCACGGCGGTGACCTGCGAGTTCCGCGGCGTGGCCGATGGCGCCGCAACGCTCGTGACTGGCATGTTCCTCGCCCCCGCCACAGTCGAGTAGAGTTCACATCAATTTGGGGTGCCGCTTCCCTAGGAAGCATGAACCGCATCACGCCAGCAGGTCTGCTTCGCCGCTGGAGTTCACAAACATGGTGGTGGGCATGTCCGTCAGCATGGTGTCCGTCGTCTCGAAGAACGCCATCTGATCTTCCTCGCCCGGGGGGATGAAACCGAGCAGGATGAGAGAGGCGTTTTCGGAGTGTTCCCGCAGGGTCTTGGGGAAGGGATCGGTGGATATGGCGATATGAATCTCCGCCGTGATGCGGGATGCGGCGCAGATTTGCTCGAACTCCTGCCTGGTCTCGGCCACTTCCCGCTCGTTCGACACTACCCTCATGAGACGTAGGGTGGTGCCTTCCCATTCACGGTTCTGCATGATCAGATGCGCCAGAATAATCATCAGAGAGCCGTTCTGCTGTCCGCGCCACCAGCAGTCAATGCGTTTTCCGGGGCGGGTTGGCGCCCCCCCCTTGTCCACGAGGATGACCAGGCTCTTCTCCAGAGTCCGCGTGGTGCGCAAGTGCTGAAAATAGGGTGCCAATCTCTCGCGTTCCTTTGGCCAGCCAAACAGGACAATGTTCGGTTTGATCGGGCCAATCGAATAGGCTTGCAGGAAAAGGGCGAGACCACGATCGAAATCCTCCGTGGTCAGCACTTCGGGAAAAACCTCCAACTCGTTCGTTTCGACGAACTCTTCCAGGCGCTTTCTCTCCTGGTCACGCTCGTCACGGAGATCCTCCAGTTTTCCGACCAGCATGCTGACTAGAGACACGATGCCGCAATTCTCTCCCAGCCATCGGGCGTAGGTGATTAGCGAGAGGCGGGCATTGGGGTTGCCCGAGAACACCAGAATGGTCGGGCGCCAGTTTTTCGCGTGTGTGGGCATTTTGGCGAGAGTGTTCAGGTTGCTGCGGATCTGTTGGTAGACGAATCCGCGGCGTGCATCACCATAGACTGCGCCTGTTTTGCTGTTGCGGAGCAGGAGAAGAAGGAAACCCAGCAGGGCAGCCGCCCCGAAGGCTGCCATGGCGTTGATCTGGAAAGCCGTCCAAATGCAGGCCAGGCTACCCAGCAGAGCCGTCGACCAGTGATAGAACCGGAATCGGGGACGGAAGGATGGATTGGCGCCGAAGGATTCGACAAATGCCGCCAGATTGGTCATGCCATAGGTGTAGAGAAAAACCATGGTGACGACCGAGGCGACTAGATTCAGTCCCTTGCCCCCCTGCCCACCACCGACCAGAAGAATCGTGATGAC
>JAGLDW010000747.1 GCA_023145395.1 Lentisphaeria bacterium
GGGCCGTGCAAAGGTTCCTAAGGCAAGCTCTGTTCGGATGATGGAAGGACGATAAGGGATAAAGAAGGCAAGGCGATGTCGACAGCGAACGGTGCCGGACACGCTTTAGCCCATAGGAGCACCTCGGGCGTTAGCTGCGGTATTCGCTAACGGGAGATAATGCTTCGGATCTCTATCCCTGCAAAGGTGAAGGTGCCTCGGTCTCCTGACGAGCAGACCAGGCGAGCGGGGTAAAGCGCTCTGGATGCTCTTCAATCTCTACGGCGTCGGAGCGGAGAACGGACGTGAGATACTCGTGTGTGGGCACACGGGCAGCCACGGCGGTCTGGAGGATCGTGCGGACGATGTCGAGAACAAAGCGGCCTTCGAGGGTGAGGCGAAACATCGAGCTGCGCTCGATCAACTTCTCCGTTCGCAGCATCCTCTCCCTCATGTTGTTCGTCGGCTCAAGACGGGGATCATCGAGATAAGCCGTCAGCTTGTCAAAGTGCTTAATGATGTATCGCGCTGCAACGCCAAGTTTGGTGCCTTGAGACCACTTTTCGGCCATCTCCTCAGCCAACTCTTTGATGTCACCCCAGAGCCGACGGCTGTCGGCTTGGCGCACGGCGAGAACGTTGTCCCGATTGCGACCGTGCTCGTCCAAGAGCTTCTCATGCATCGCTATGCCCAAAAACAGATGTAGCATGTAAGGGCAATAGAGTGGGTCTTCGTCCTCGTAGACGGCAAAGGGGCGACGCGCATGGGCGCTGCAGCCGATAAGATCAAAGTTGAAGCGCTGCAAGATGTCGGGGTCTTTGACAAGATTCGTCGTGCTTAGGTCGGCTTGCACGATAACATCGCGGTTGGCTGGGTTGCGTGTGTGCAGGACCGATTCAAGAAGATTTCCGAACCCTCCGAGATGACTGCGATAGAAGACAATAAGACTGCGAGGATCTTTGGCGATACTGCGCCCCGTGATCACCGTCGTATTGAGAGATTGTTTGGCTCCCGTTCCATCCTGACGCGACGACTCAAACTGAAGTGCCCTCCCAATCCGCGTGCCCAACGAGGGTTCTTCTCCCTTTGAGGGTTTGGCCTCACGATCACCATCCGCACGGCGTCGAAGTCGTTTCTTCTTTCGCTCTTCGCATTGCGCGATGCTCTCTTCGGCCGCATCGGGAGTCCGATAGGACTGCCACGGAGGATGGCTCTTCTTTTTCGATCCGCTTCGTTTCTTCGTCTTGACCGACTTGAAGTAGGAGGAAACCTCGAGCACGCGGCTCGATGTGTCATCACCAGACAGGATTTCGCTGTCTGCAAGTTGCTCGGAAAGCTCAAGGTAGATCGGAAGCAGACGCTCGGCCACATAGTGAAGCATGCGGCTAAAACCACTTGTGGTAAATTTCTTGGTGGCCGTCGAAAACAGCTTCGCCATGCGGTTGAGGGGCATCGCGAACTGACCTACAAGGA
>JAGLDW010000748.1 GCA_023145395.1 Lentisphaeria bacterium
GCCATCTCCTCAGCCAACTCTTTGATGTCACCCCAGAGACGACGGCTGTCGGCTTGGCGCACGGCGAGAACG
Organism: Lentisphaeria bacterium; assembly: GCA_023145395.1. GTDB lineage: Bacteria > Verrucomicrobiota > Lentisphaeria > Oligosphaerales > Lenti-02 > JAGLDW01. The sequence continues at coordinate 73 of JAGLDW010000748.1, forward strand.
TTGTCCCGATTGCGACCGTGTTCGTCCAAGAGCTTCTCGTGCATCGCTATGCCCGAAAACAGATGTAGCATGTAAGGGCAATAGAGTGGGTCTTCGTCCTCGTAGACGGCAAAGGGGCGGCGCGCATGGGCGATGCAGCCGATAAGCTCGAAGTTGAAGCGCTGTAAGATGTCGGGGTCTTTGACGAGATTCGTCGTGCTCAGGTCGGCTTGCACGATAACATCGCGGTTGGCTGGGTTGCGTGTGCGCAAGACCGATTCAAGAAGATTGCCAAACCCTCCGAGGTGGCTGCGGTAGAACACAATAAGGCTCTGAGGATCTTTGGCGATACTGCGCCCCGTGATGACCGTCGTATTCAGCGATTGTTTGGCTCCCGTCCCATCCTGACGCGGCGACTCAAACTCAAGCGCCCTCCCAATCCGCATGCCCAACGAGGGTTCTTCAGCCTTTGAGGGTTTGGCCTCACGATCACCATCCGCGCGGCGGCGAAGTCGCTGCTTTTTTCGCTCTTCGCATTGCGCGATACTGTCTTCGGCCGCATCGGGAGTCCGATAGGACTGCCACGGAGGATGTCTCTTCTTTTTCGATCCGCCACGTGCCTTCGCCTTGGCTGCTTTGACCGCCTTGAAATGGGAGGAAACTTCGATCACGCGGCTCGATGTGTCGTCACCAGATAGGATCTCGCTGTCTGCGAGTTGCTCGGAAAGCTCAAGGTAGATCGGAAGCAGACGCTCGGCCACATAGTGAAGCATGCGGCTAAGGCCACTTGTGGCGAACTTCTTGGTGGCCGTCGAAAACAGCTTCGCCATGCGATTTAGGGGCAGTGCGAACTGACCTACAAGGACGGCCAACGTGGTCAACGTGCCCCAGGTTACGCTATAGCGTGGAGGACCATAGGGGTCTGTCGATGCCGAGACCACCGTGCGTTCACCGTTGGGTTTGACAACGACATGTTTTTCCACGTTGTAGGTGATCGGATTGACCGTCACCGAAATGTCGTAGCGTAGGCGTGGGTCGTTGAGGCTCTTGACCACCTTGGCGTTGGCAAGCTCGTCGGGAAGATGCGCCGTCAGATCTATCGTCTCTTCGTGGCCGACCACCGTTCCGTCGGACATCAAAGTCTCGGTAACCGACTGAAGCGCGGGGTCTGTGCCCTCGCCCTTCATCATGTGATCGGAAAGCTCAATCCCACGAGCGCGGGACTTCGCCTTCTGTTCAGGGGTGGGGTCGAACGCAGGATCAGAAAGAGGCGTATCTATCGTGATCTCATCCTGCGCGACGACCGCTGCTTTCTGTTCTTGCTCTTCTGTCATGGCTGAAGAGGGTGGGTCGGGTGCCATCGTGGCAAGCTTCTCCTTGATGCGAGTGACCTTAAAATCGTGCCTATCGTGCAAATTGTGGTGCCAATCGCCAAGATGTTGGGAACGCTCCTGCTGCTGTTCCAGCCGCTGTCGCG
>JAGLDW010000749.1 GCA_023145395.1 Lentisphaeria bacterium
CAGCGAGAAGTGCGGAGAGACCACGCGTGAAAATCTCGACGGTGCGCCGCGGCAAACGCCTACCCCCGGCCTCAAGTGCTTGCTCGGCAGGACTTGGCGTGGCGGAACTCGCCCGGAATTGCAGCAGAGTCAGCTGACGCTCGGCAAGCAAGGCCAAAGCCGAAGCGCGCGAGGCCGCTTCAATTGTGTCCTGGAGCAACTGACCATCACAACCCAATGCTTTGTAGGCGAAATAGGGCATCAGACCTCCGCCTCGGTCGTCCCGATGCCGGATGAATCCAGTTCGGGCACTTCTGCATCCGGCGAGACGTCTCGAGTCACTCGCAGCACCTCTTCAGCCGTGGTGAGACCCTCGGCAACCAGACGCCAGCCATCTTCACTGAGGGGACGCCAGCCCTGAGTCAGAGCCAGAGCACGTATTTCACCACTCGACCTCTTGGCCAGGATGAGCTCTCGGATGTCCTCGGTGATGACCAGCAGTTCGAAAATCGCGCGCCGACCATGGTATCCAGTGTGTCGGCAGTGCGGACAACCTGTCGCTCCGTAGAAGGCACCTTCCTGAAAGCTCTCGCGCAATGCGGCCGGCAAATGCGAAACCACATCGTCCTCCAACAGACATTTGCAGTGCGAGCACAGCAGCCGCACCAGCCGCTGCGCCAGAATTGCCTCCAGCGAGGAAGTGACCAGATAGGGCTCCACGCCCATATCGACCAATCTGGTGATCGCGCCCGGGGAATCATTCGTGTGGAGTGTGGAAAAGACCAGGTGCCCAGTCAACGACGCCTGAACCGCAATGCGGGCCGTTTCGCTGTCGCGTATCTCCCCGACCAGGATCACATCTGGGTCATGGCGCAGAATCGAGCGCAGACCCAGGGAGAAGGTGAGTCCCTTCTTGGCGGAGACCTGAATCTGGTTGATGCCTTTGAGCTGATATTCCACCGGGTCTTCCACAGTGATGATCTTGCGTTCCGAATCGTTGATTTCCTGCAATGCCGCATAGAGTGTGGTCGTTTTTCCGCTTCCGGTCGGACCGGTCACCAGTATGATTCCATGCGGATTTTGCAGCAAATTGCGGAAGATCCGACTTTCCCGGGAAGCCATTCCCAGGTTCTCCAGACGCAATAGGGCACTGTCTTGACGCAAGAGTCTGAGCACGACGGCCTCGCCGTGGACCATGGGTATGACAGAAACCCGCACGTCCACTTCCATTCCATAGGTCCGCAGCTTGACGCGACCATCCTGAGGCAGCCGCTTCTCTGCGATATCCAGCTCGCTGAGGATTTTCACCCGGCTGACAATCGCAGGCTGATACCGCTTGAGCTGTGTCGGAACAGGAACATCCTGCAACACGCCATCAATCCGGTAGCGAATCCGGAATTCGTCTTCGAAGGGTTCCAAGTGAATGTCGGTGGCACGTTGCTTGATGCCATCGAGAAAGATCTGATTGACGAAGCGAATGATGGACGCGTCTCTGGCGGTCTCTTCGAGATCCAGGCTGGTTTCCTCGGCATCGACCACCTGCAGGAAAGAGGTTTGGTCCAGCGAGTGGAGCGTGTCGGCGCCAACGCCAAGCAATGCCTTGATCCGTTGCGCAATGGCCTCGGATGGGGCGAGTACGGGCTCGATCTCCAAGCCGGAAACGAGGCGAAGCGCATCCAGACCGCGGGTGTCAAACAGACAGCTTGTCGCGACCTCGACCGTGTCCTGCCGACGACGCAACGGAAGAATGGATTTCTGAAGTAGCAGGTCGGCGGGAAAGCTCGCGAGAAGCCTTGGATCGACGCTGAGTTCGGCGAGATCCGTGAAGGAAACGTCATACTCGCTCGCGACCCAGCGCAGAAGCGCGCTTTCCGCAGCCTCGTCGCTCACCCCATCGGAAAGGACGGAAGCTGACGCGCGATCCAGATCCGCAGCCAGCAACCGTCCATCCGACACCATGTTGTTCAGGAGTTCCTTCAAACTATTTGAGGATCCCCATCATCACCAGTTTTGCCTCTTGTCGTGCCGTCAAGACCGCCAACAGCTTTTTCTGGGCGTCCTTTAGCTCAAGCTCCTGCTTCGCCTGGATGGCGCGGTAGGCTGTGAGAGCTGCCTGGATCGCCTCCGGCGTGGATTTCTCGTCGTCCAGAACTTTCTTCAGCGCCGCGCCTTCCGCAGGCTCCTGATTCTCCTGGTCTCTGCCTGGGCGTCTGCGCATGCCACGCCGACCCATGCCCTGGGCGCTTCGTTTGGCAAAAACATCCTTCATCATGGGTTCAATGGCCTGCCATTCCTCGTCGTTGACCTCCAAGCGACCCTTGATGCGCTTCAGCATCATTTCCTGCATGCGTGCCGGATCCCAACGTCTTTGCCGGGCGCCGCCGCCCTGCTGCTGACCATCGCGCTGCCTGCCACCCGGGCGCCCACCCTTCTTCTTGGCGTCCTGGGCCGAGACTGTCAGAGCCACAGAGCACAGTATCAGTGTGCACCAGACCGCGAATCTCCTCATGACCGTGTTGCGTTTTGCCATCGTTCTCATCCTTTCCTGTTTGGAGTCTTGGGGTTCCTAGCCTCGGCCTTTGCCAAACGCTGATTTCCTTAAAAGCAGAAGGCATGCCAAGCCTGACATTCGACTGATGCACAGCTAGGGAGAGAATCGAACGATAGGAGAAAATGGGAGGGGCGTGCACTGTATGCGTGGACGGAAGAGGGCTAGTGAGAAAAATTTGCGCAGTCCTTTTCAAGGAGACCATGCCCGAACCCTCCATGCTGCGTCTCCTGCGACTCGTCACTCCCACAAAGTAGCCGGCGCCAGAAATCCAAAGTATGCGATTTTCGCAGTATAGTGGGTCATCTGTTCCCATCTCGCCATTTTTCCCCTCTCGTGTTTTTGTGGTTGGAAGTCTGGAGTTTTGATCATGCAGCGCCCATTTATTCTCGATTCATGGATGCGGTTGCGCGCGCTTTGGCTGGCTTTGGTGCTGAGCGCCACGATGGTCCACGCGGCAGGATTCGTCGTTCCCGATCTGCCTTTGATCACCACGGATGGCACGCTCTACCGGGTGACACTATGGCGTGATGGCGATCCGGCGAAGAGCACGGTGATCACGGGCGCGCTGAATGATCTCGACGCATCTGGCAAGGCTGTTCATCCGCAGGGGCGGGTCACGGTTGCCGTCACCCCCGTGACGCCTACGGAGACACGGTGGTCCATCTCCGTTGATCCCGCCGAGGGCTACGGCGTGTACGAGGTCGCATTCCCGCTGCTGGTTCTCAAGCCCGTTCCCGGCGGAAAGCCGGAGCACTTGGCTCTGCCTCGCGGCTATGGTGCACTCATGGAGGATGT
>JAGLDW010000075.1 GCA_023145395.1 Lentisphaeria bacterium
AGCCACCTTCACCCGCAGTATCCCCTCCGCCCAAAAAACGACACTCGTCTCCATTCCCGCCGGAAACCTTGCCGAGGGTGCCTATGATGTCACGGCGACCCTGGTGACCAAGGGCGGAAAAGCCGTCGCCAGAAAAACGATCACGCTTCGAAAGCTTCCTCCCCATTCCAACACGGTTCGACTGCGGAAGGATGGCATTTGGCTGCGGCGCGGCAAGCCGTTCATGCCCGTGGGCTGGTTCGGAGTGTCCACCCGGAACAACGGCCCGAAAATCGGCGACTTGGTGAAGGATCAGGGCATCAATGCCGGGGTGACGTATATGTACCGAAAGGGCAATGAACGCAACGTGAAGATTCTGCTCGACGAGGCAGCGAAGCACGATGTGCCGATTTTTATCTACCCACGCTCGGAGAAGGCGTACAAAGAACGGGGCGTCTTCAAGATGTCCGATGCAGTGCGAGCGGAAGTGACGGACCGCGTCAACCGCTTCAAGGACCACCCCGGCCTGCTAGGCTGGTACATGGCCGACGAGCCGGAGATCAACAATGTCACGGTCTCGTGGCTGCAGGACATGTACAATCTGATTCGCGAACTGGACCCCTATCATCCCTGCGCCATGCTGAACGACACTCTGCCAGGTGTCACGCAATACGCCGTGGCCGCCGACATCAGCATGCCCGACCCCTACGTCGTGCCGCTGAAGGTGGGACCGCCCAGTAGCGCCATGACCAAAATCGCTGCGTTCATGGACGCTGTGGCGACCACCGGAAAGACTGCCTGGATCACGCCCGAAGCGTTCAATTATGGCTTCGTGAGCGAACGTCATGCCTTGGCGCGGGCCGTCAACTACACGGAACAACGCTGCATCGCCTTTCTGGCCATGGTGCACGGATGCCGAGGCTACCTCTACTACTCCCTGGGATACATCCTGCCAGAGCCGGAACTGACCATCGGCATGCCGCACATCATTCGCGAACTGCTCTTCGTTTCGGATAGTCTGACTGCGGTCGGAACCGATCTGCCCGTTTCGACAGCCAGACCCGTCCGTGCTTTCGCCCGGAAGACGAAAGACAGCTTTCTACTCGTCGCCGTCAATCCCTCCATGGCACCTGCCGAAGCGGAATTGCACTGCGAGGGAATGCCTGCGGAGCTGACCGTCCTCTCGGAAGGGCGCCTCATGCGTCCGCGCGACGGCATCATCCGCGACCGCTTCGAACCCTACGGCGTCCACATCTACACCACGCTGCCACAGGCGGATCGACTAGCCACTGTGGGCACGATCAAAGCGGAGGTGGTTGCCTACAAGCGGCGACTCGCCGAGGAGAACAAGGACAATCTCGCTTTTGTTGGCACCGGCGCCACGGTCACGGCGTCGGCGTACAGCAAGGCGATGTACCTGAACGATGGCACGGTGAATCACCCCAACTGGCAGTTCAGGACCAAACCCGGGGAACCAGCCTGGGCCGAGGTGAAACTGAAGAGAAAGGAGACGCTCTCGCGGATCGTGCTGGATGCCACGCCCTACCAATATTACTCCACCCGCACCCTGAACCTGACCGCTTCCGTGCGTGTCGATGGCAAATGGCTCGTCGTCGGCAAAGTGGAGAACAACGACAAGAAGGTGATCACGTTTGCCTTCGCACCCGTCGCTACCGATGGCATCCGCATCGAGAGCGCCGGAACCAAGCTGGTCCTCTGGGCCGAAATCCGCGCCTTTGCCCACTAAGAATCCGCGCGGAAACAACTCACATTTTGAATAACTTCACAGCGATCCCCATGGAGGAGTGGAGTGATGGAGCAGTGGAAATCAACGAGTTCCTGCCCTCCTGCCCTCCAGCCCTCCAGCCCTCCATGCAATCGCTATTTTTCGGTTGGCCTTCAGAGCGCCTGGCTCAATGCTTGCAGGCAACGGGCGATGCTTTCGCGGGCCGTGTCGTAGTCTTCGAAGATCCATCCGTTGGGAAGCGTGAGGCGTCCCGCGGCGAATCGAACGCCCTCGTCGTCGGTCCAGGCACGGTCCCAGGAGGATTCGAGATACACGCATTGCTCGCGCAAGAGCTTCATGTCAAGGGAATTGCGAAGTTTGTGGAGAAGTTCCTCTGCCTCTTGGATTGCGGCGGCTTTTTCTGGCTTTCCCCGGCTTTTCTCAATGGCATCCTCGAGTGTGATCGCGTAGCGCAGATCGGTGATGCCTTGTCCCATGGCTTCCAGGAGTAGCGATGGACCGCCTTGATCGGCGCCTGCGGGTGGGTAGACACCTATCCAATCAGTGTTCATGCCATCGAGATCGTCGCGGGGATCAAGCCGCGGCACATCGTAGTTCCAGAGCAGGCTCCCCGCGCAGTCCGCGCCGAGACTGCGGTGAAACCAACCTGTGGTGAAACGCACGCTCTCGAGTTCGGGAAAGGCGAGGCCGCTGGTGTAGTTGTAATGATACACCGTCTTGCCGAGTTTCTTCGCTTCGCTCAGGATGGTGGCCCAGTCATCCACGTACCAGATAGGTTTGGCGGAATAGCGGAGAACAAGAGAGTCGAGCAAGGGAAAGATCTTGTCCACCATGGGTTGGTGTTTGCCCTTGTTCGTTTTGCGCCACAAGTGTGTGGTCGAAGTGTGCAGTCCCATCGCTTTGAGAATGCGGAGGTCGCGCAGGATTTTCGGCAGCGCTGCGGGATGGGAAAGGACCTCGTCGTACACCTCGAAGATCAAACGGGAGGACAGCACACCGCAGGACTCCGCCTCGCGGACGATTTGGCTGGCAATGGCACGATATGCGACTGCGTAGCGTTCCTCGTCGGGAAGCAGACGGTTGCAGAAGTCGAACCCCGCGACATGAACGAAGAACGGTCCGTCCATTCCAGCCTCCGCGAACTGCCGAAAGGCCCGTCGGTAGCTGGATTGGTCGAACGCCACCTGCGGATGATCCCAGGGACCGGTCACTTGAATGCCCGAACGGTAGAACACGAAGGGCGCGACGGCGTTCAGTCCATAGGACTCCATGGTCCTCACCGGTGCGGGATCCGCGGGGTTGGGCAGAAGCTGTGTGAAAAAGCCTAGGGAGACATCACGCAGAGGCGCAAGCGCAAAGGGGCGCACCCGGACAATCACGGGCACGCTGACATCTCCACTCCCCGGCCGTTTCAGGAGCAACTTGGTGCGATACTCGCCAGGAGGCGCATCGGGGGCAACCGTGATCCTGATGAAATACTCCACGGTCTCGTTTGCGGGAAGATCTCGTTTCCGGGCAGGTTCGAGGTACAAAGGCACGCGCATGAACTCCCCCGGACCCCTATAGGCGCCGTAGCGCTTGGCAAGGCTGCGGACTTCGCAAAGCGAGAGGGTTCCGGGGAATGGTGCCGCGGACTTCGCGCGCATCCATTGACCCGAGGGAGCAATGGTGAAGTCGGCCAGTGGTTCGTGAGGACGCACGGCGAGAGCGAGAAGCATGGTCTCCCCTCTCGCACCAACCGTGCGGAGTTCGCAACTGCCGGAATCGCTCTTGGGCTGAGTGTCGGGAAAAACCAGTTCCATCCAGTGAGGCGAAAAGACGGTGAAGCCACGCTGCTCGCCCTCTGGAGCGGACGCCTTCTCCACGTGTCGGCGTTCGACGAGATAGCCTTCCGTCAAGCGCCGAGCCACCGTGTCGCGTGGACCGGGTATGGTGGAGGCGACGACCCTGGCTGGATCGACCGCGCGTTTTTTCTCAAGTCGTGTTGGCACAAAGGCGAAATACTGAAGGATGGTGAAGCGGTCCGGGATGCCGCGTACGAGGAGACGGCTGTCTTCGTCCATCTTGATCCCGGTCGCCCAGAGCACATTTTCCGTGAGGACCGGATGCATTCCTGGCGGCAGACGAATATCGACCCAGTTCTCCATGGTGTCAGTTCTAAGTCGAATGCCATTGTCCATATGCACGCGCGGCAACATGCCGACGTAGAGATTGTAGGTTCCCGACGGCAGTTTTGGGCGACAGGTCAGCATGGGCAAGTCTTCGGTGGCAGGCCCCTTGTGAAGCCGCTCCGGACCCGAACTGAAGCCCGCGCCGAACAGGGAGGAAGAGACGTACCAGTGGTTGATGCCCGAGCGATCCGCCAGAATCGGCGGCGTCAATGCGTGGAAATCGCGGAAAATGATGGCCGATGGGTTGAGAATGGTCTTCTGACGCCTGAGAATGTTGTCATCGGTGGCGTTTGCCGGGAGACCCTTAGAGGAAGTCAGACGCGCAATGCGCACAGATTTTAGTGTCCCAGCAAAGGGATAGTGGGCAATGCCGCCGAGGTAGAGGGGCTCTTCCGAGGGCAGAAGGCGCCCCCCACGCTGCAGCGATCCGCGTTTTTTTCCGTTCACCTCGATGGCGAGCTGCGCACCGTCCCAGTTGACGATCAGAACCGTGTCCCGACCGCTCTCGATGCCCGCTGATCGAAAGAGGTTGTAGGCGCGGTTGCGATTTCCGCGCATATCCGTCAATCCCTTCAGGTAGACCAGCACATCTCCTGTCCGGTTGATCAGCACCGAATAGGACGCCTTATAGTCCTCCCCCTTGCTCAGCAATGCGGCGAAGTTGCTCTTGCCGATGCGTTCCAGGTCGCACGAGAAAGCGACACGGATGGAAAAGGGGGCATCGAGATTCAGCTGCGCATCGTGTGGGACCACCACTCGGTCCCCTTCCCTGCCCCCAAAAAGCAGAAACGCCCCCTCGAAATCGTCCCACCCCCAGGCGCAGCCTCCGTGACGGTTGACGATGCGACCCGTCAGTCCGTGCCCCGACCGATCGGACACGGTCTCGCTCCCGCGCCCATCGTCGAACGCCCATAGAGCCAACGCGTTTGCGGACTCCGCAGCCCGCGCGGACGAAACGCCCACGACAAGAACCAAAGGAAGAAGCAACAAAGAAATGTATTTTGACATAGCCTGACTCTCTCTGCATGGGATGGAGAATACGGATAACCTAACCCCGCAAATCCTGGAGGGCCGATGCTCTCGAAGACAGTCCCGCCACTGCGTGGATCCCCAGCGGCCGTGCCCTGCGAACTACGCAACGGGCTGTCCGCGTCCCCCGAGGACGTGGGACCGGCTCGTCAGAGCCTCGCCCTCCAATGGCACCGTGCATGTGCGAACGGCGGTGTGATCCTGGAGGGCCGATGTCCCCAGCGGCCGTGCCCTTGCGAACCGAACGAAATGTCATCAATGAATTGCCTGGCGCCCATTGCAGCACACTGTGGCAAGCAGCATATTTCAATCGTATAGTTTCAGATGAAATACTTCCTGTCCGATGTCTTCGGCAGAGACACATTTGATCCGACGGATCGATCTTGACACACAAGTGAGAGGCCTGGAAACAGTGAGCAGATACGATCGAAATAGCGATTATGGATATCCTCCCTATGTCTCGGTCGGCGAGAAGCAGGCGAGAAACCGCAAAGCCGCTGCAAAACTGCAAAAGCGCAATCCCGATATCCAGCCGGTGGTCATCGAGGGACGCGGAATCGCCACAAGTTGGTGGGGCAAGAGCTGGAACAAGAATCTCGAGCGCTACGCCGACTACAGCAATCGCATTGGCCGCGGGCGCAGCTATGTCCGGCACGGCGCCGTGCTTGACTTGCAGATCGAATCCGGGACCGTCACGGCGTTGGTGCAGGGCAGTCGCGGAAAACCCTACACCGTCGAAGTGACGATCAAGCCACTCTCCAAAAACGTCTGGAAACAACTCTGCAAAGAATCCACGAGGCGGTTGGACTCGCTAACCGATCTCCTTGGCGGCTCATTTCCCAAGGCGTTGAAGGATGTTTTCTTCGCCCAGGGGACAGGTCTTTTTCCCGCGCCGAAAGAAATCTCCTTCGAGTGTTCCTGCCCCGACTGGGCGTCCATGTGCAAGCATGTGGCAGCCACTCTCTACGGCATTGGGAGTCGTCTGGACGCATCTCCCGAACTTCTTTTCGCCTTGCGCCAAGTGACCATTGATGAACTTATCGCGCAGACGGTTGACGCCACGGCCAAGGGGCTCATCGGCAAAGCGGACCAAGCCACGGGTGACGATGTGCTGGCCGACGCGGACATAGGCGATGTGTTTGGCATCGAGATGGACCTTGACGACATCGCCCCGGTCACCCTCCCTCCACTGGATGACGGCAAGCGCAAGAAAAAGACGGTGGGAAAGAAGAAAAACCAGAAAGCGACAGCAGCCAAGAAGCCGGTCAGGAAAAAGCCCACGCCGAAGCCCACGCCGAAGCCCACGCCCGCTTCCACCACACGCCGCAAGCGCAGTCCGCAGGCGAAACCGCCCCAGTCTGGCGCGATGGTCGAACAGCTGGTTGCAGCGACAGAGCGTTGTCGCAAACGCTTCACCACTGCTCATCTTCTGGCCAAGCTCCCCGGCTGGAATCGATCACAGGTGACGAACACACTGCAGCGAGCCATCACGGCGGGCCGCATCGAGCGCATGGAACGTGGGATCTACCGACGAACATGAAAACGGGGGAGAATCAATCGCGCGAACTCGCCGCCATCCTTCTTCCCGACGATTTGCTTCTCGAATGGAGGGACTGCCCGGATAGGCCGTCGGATGCGTCGGCAGCCGTGCAGCAGGAGCTGTTCCTTCGTTTCCACGAGGGAGGGGCGGACTGGCTCTTTCGCCTTGCATTCACCCCCGAGGAACTGCCGCTCAGCGAATCTCTGGACTACTGGCGACGGTTCGCGGCCGTCTTTGCCAAGCAACTTGCGCTGACCCCCGAGCTGGAGGACCTCCGCCACCGCGCCAGCGTCCCCATCGCAGATCAAGTTCTGGACACGTTCCTCGACACGGCACCGCTCGCACCGGGTTTCGAGCATCTCTCCGTCCCCAAACTCATGGAAGTGTGGGAGACGTTGAACACGGCATTCCAGCACGTGGTGCGCAGTCACACTGGCACCGTCGAATCGCTGCTGCACGCGCTTCGGCCCGACCTGGAACTCGCGGGACGCGTGTTTTTCCACCTGGTGGAGAATAGCAAAGGGGATCAACCTTTCGCGTTCCTCGCCACCTACTCGACCCGGGTCGGCACGGACGGAGCGGCCCGCCATCTTCCGCTCAAACACGCTCTTCAGGAGTTTGGCGACGACCGGGAGAAACTCCTCGAACTGCTCGCCACCGTCTACCGGGCGGCGCGGAAAAGCAAGCTACTGCCGCCCCTGTTGGAGTCCGGGCACATCTTTCAGCCTTTGGCCTTCGACACCCGCCGCGCTCTGGCATTCCTCAGGGAAACCCCACTGTACGAGAAGAGCGGCATCCGCTGCCGCATCCCGAACTGGTGGACGGCCAAACGCACATCCGCCGCACTTTCGGTCAGCATCGGCGACGAGCGACCGTCCACTCTCGGATTCAATGCGCTTGTCTCCTGCGTGCCCGGGCTCCACGTTGGCGGACAGGCAATATCACTCGAGGAAGCCCGTGCCCTGCTTGCGGAAACAGACGGCCTCGTGCTGATCAAGAACAAGTGGGTGGAGGTCGATCAAGAAAAACTTGAACAGACTCTCGATGCCTACGAAAAGGCCCGCTCTCTGCTCGCAGACGGCCTGACACTGCGCGAAGCCATGCGCCTCCAATTGGCGCCGGAAAGCGTTTTTGGCGATGACGCGGTGGAAACCGAAATTTCGTTTGGGGACTGGTTCGCCGAAGTCGCCCGCAAGCTCGCCGACCCCGCACTCGTCCGCACCGTCAAGCCGGGAGCTGGCTTCAAAGCCACGCTGCGCCCCTACCAGCAAGCCGGGTTGAACTGGCTGGCATTCCTCGATTCGCTCGGTTTTGGCCCCTGTCTTGCGGACGACATGGGGCTGGGCAAGACCATACAGGTCCTCGCTCTGCTGAGCACGATCCGGGCGAAGATCGCCGACCCTAGCCTGCTCGTGGTTCCGGCCTCTCTCATCGGCAACTGGCAGGATGAAATCCAGCGTTTTCTACCCGATCTACAGGTATTGGTGGTTCACGGATCCGTAATCGGAGCCAAAGCCCGCGAGGGTATTCCGCGTCGCGAACTCCGCAAGCATGAGCTGATCATCAGCACCTATGGAATGGTGCAACGCAACGAATGGATGCGCCAAGTCCAATGGCACTACGCCATCCTCGACGAAGCCCAGGCCATCAAGAATCCTGGCACCCGTCAGAGCCGGGCCGTGAAAGAACTCAAGACCCACAATCGCCTGGTCATGACCGGCACACCCGTCGAGAACCGCCTGCAGGACCTCTGGAGCCTCTTCGACTTCCTTAACTCCGGCCTGCTGGGAACCGCGCGGGAGTTCAAGAGCTTTGCCAAGAGCCTGGAGAATGACAGCGGCGGATACGGTCGCCTGCGCCGTGTGGTCAGTCCCTACATCCTCCGACGGCTCAAGACAGATCGAACCGTGATCTCCGACCTGCCCGACAAGGTCGAGATGAAGACCTATGCGGAACTTTCACGCAAACAAATCGTCCTCTACCGAAAATTGGTCGAGGATCTTCAGGAGATGCTCGAGAACGCCGAAGGCATGCAGCGCCGCGGTCTGGTGCTGGCATCACTGCTCAAGTTCAAGCAGATCTGCAACCATCCGGATCAATACACTGGCAGTGGTGCATTTGGCGAGGCGGACAGCGGCAAGTTCAGCCGACTCCGCGAAATCTGCGAAATCATCCTCGCCAAGCATGAACGCTGTCTGATCTTCACACAGTTTCGGGAAATCATCCCTCCGCTCAACCGTTTCCTGGAAACCGTGTTTGGTCATCCCGGCCTGGTGTTGCATGGCGGTGTGCCCGTCAAGAAGCGCCGCGAGCTAGTCGAGAGTTTTCAGACCTCCCGTGACTACATCCCCTACATGGTGCTTTCCGTGAGAGCGGCGGGTGTCGGGCTCAATCTCGCCCGCGCAAATCATGTCGTCCACTTTGACCGCTGGTGGAATCCCGCCGTCGAAAATCAAGCTACGGACCGTGCCTTTCGCATCGGGCAAAACCGCAACGTCATGGTGCACAAGTTCCTCTGCAAAGGTACAATCGAAGAGAAAATCGACACAATGATCGAGGACAAAGCCGAACTGTCCGCGCAACTTGTCGCGGCCAGCGGCGAGAACTGGGTCACGGAGATGTCCAACACCGAACTCACCGCGTTGTTCACCCTCGAACTCTGAAAGTTTCCCACTCTTCTTCTTCAGAGTCCGAACGATTAGTATCCCGCAGCTACACTGCACACACGAATGTTGCAGATTTCTCTGCCGT
>JAGLDW010000750.1 GCA_023145395.1 Lentisphaeria bacterium
CGCCGCCGAGGCGTGCGCAGAGACCTCCTTCCGGGAAATCTTCCTGGGGACGCCTGAGGCCGAGCCGTACGGCGTGGTTGTCTCCCCCACGGTTCTTGTCAACGGCAAGGCGGCATCGACGGGTTTCACACCTCTGAAGTCGTCGTTGGTGAGGATGATCGAGAAGGCAGTGGCGCTATAGTTCTCACCTTCCCATCCGCGCATGTGTTGGAGGAGAGCAATGACGAGTGCTGACAATCTGTCGTTTGAGACGCTTCGGAGCGATCTTGGTCTTGGGCCGCAGGCATGCGAGGTCTGGTCTGTGGGTTGGGAGCAATCCCAATCGACCTTTTCCGCAGCGAAGCTGGACTGGCTAGTTCCGTCCCAAGTGGATGCCTGGTGTGGCGAGATTGGTCTTTCGGAGGAAGTGCGCGAGCACGTGGTCGGGGGGCTGGCGTTGTTCCGCGATATTCCCGTTCTCCAACGACTGGCCTGGCATTGCCACCAGCTATTGTACGAGTCTCCCGGCATGCTGGAAGCTCGAGTGCGGGAATGGCCTCTGCTTCCCAGCGCCCTCCATCCGGGTGCGGAGATGTTCCTGATCTATCCCTTTCTGGCCGGTATCCCCACCATGCGCCGGATATACCGCGAACGCGGCATCCCCGAAGACGTGCTTCGCGAGACGCTGAACGACATGGAACTGTGGCTGCGCGAACACCGCACAAGGCACGGAAGGTGGGGGTTTAGCGAGCATAAATGGATGATTCAGCACTTCTCCGCGAATCTCTTTATGCTAGAGCGGCTGCAGTTTCAGCCTGGCGCCTACAGATATGATTTCCGCACATACCGCCACGTCAGGACGCGCCGCGTGTGCGTGTTGGCGCCGGAGGGGCTGGGATTCGGCGAAGATGGATTGTGCCCACTGCCCGGGGACGTGCCCGACTGGACCGCTTGTTTCCGCGAGACTGCCGATGCCATCGAGGGCAATCCAGTGTCCCCCGCAGGTCGTGCGCTCAGAGACCCCGTCCGACTTCCCCGGTCCGAATGGGAGCTTGTGCTGCAGCGCGGCGACAAGGTGATCAACATCCATATTCCGGCTGGCGGCGCCATGGGGCATTCGGCATGCGGCGAGTC
>JAGLDW010000751.1 GCA_023145395.1 Lentisphaeria bacterium
CTTGAGGAGTGTTTGCCCGAGAAGAGCAACATTGTGCGGTTGATGCGGGAGTTGTATCTCGTTCCTGCACCGGGTTCGACTGGCGAACAGATCATCCAGCGCGTGTTCGGGCATGGAGTGGACTGGCGGACCGGTCCGCAAGAGACGAGCTTGCAGCGTGCCGTCGCCGCCCATCTCCACGGTGGCGGAGTTTGGCGGCAGGGGTCGTTTCTGTTGTTTTCCGAGGACTTGGATTGGGGCGGCGAAGTCTATCGCAGCATGTATTCGGAGGTGGGGAAATGAACGGCAGATTCTTAGGCGTGTGTTTGCTGGCGGCGGCGCTTCCCGTGCTGGCGGCGGAGTGGCGGAACGTGGGGCCTGGAGGGGGCGGCTGGATCCAGTCCGTTCATGCTGGGCGGCATCGGGTGGGTGACGTGTTCGTCGGCTGCGACGTGGGCGGTTTCTACCGCTCCGCGGACGGCGGACAAAGCTACGGCATCCAAAATCAGGGCCTGCAGGATTACTGGGTCGAATGCATCGTCGAGCATCCGGACAATCCGGATGTTCTGTTCATCGCGGGGATGAGTGGGGTCTACAAGTCCGCGGATGGGGGGAGGACTTGGACCTGGCTGCGCAAGGGCTTCCCCGAGATCAAGCGCTACAGCTGGAGCGCACCGGTGGGAGCACTCGTCATGGATCGCGAGAATCCCAACGTCCTGTATGCGGGAATCGGCTCGCCGAGACGCCGCAAATGGGGGGCGGGAGCGGTCTACAAGAGCATGGACGGAGGTACGAATTGGTCGCGGGTGAACGGGTTGGGAACATTGCCCGCAAAGACGGTCGTCAGTGGACTTCTCATCGATCCCCGCAATCGCGAGCATCTCTATCTGGCCTGCGATGCGGGCGTGTATCAGAGCTTTGACGGCGGGCGTGGCTGGAAGCCGACCAGCACGGGGCTTCCCCACACAGGCGCGCGTCGCCTCGCACAGTGCGCATTCGAGCCGGACACGCTCTACCTCACCCTCTGGTCCCCTCCTGGCACGAATCCCTGGCAAGGGGGCGTCTACAAGTCCACCGACGGAGGCACGAGCTGGAACGTGTGCAACACCGGGCTCAAACAGAGCGTGGGAAAGCCCGGCGCGGCTGGAGCGCTGACCTCCAACTACGACTGCGTGGCCGTGCATCCGCAGGACCCGGACATCGCCTATGTCGGAGGTGCGTCGTGGGTCAACGCCACTGTCTATCAGACCATTGACGGCGGAAAGACGTGGCGAGAGATCGTCCGGCGCCACGAAGACAGGAATTTCGATCCCGGGTGGATCACCATGTGGGGCCCTAGTGTCACGTGTCTGTCCATGTCGCCGCTCGATCCCGCGATTCTGTACTTCGGGACCTCAGGTGGAGTGTTCAAAACGATGGATGCGGGGGCGAACTGGGAGCCCGTGTATGCCAAGCGTTTTCCCGACGGACGGATTGCGGGGACGGGCCTGGAAGTGACCTGTCTGCACAACATCATGGTGCATCCGACCGTCCCTGACCGCGTCTACTTTGGCTTCTACGACATCGGCCTGCTGATCTCCGAGGATGGTGGAGCGAGCATGCGTCGGTGCGTGGAGGGGATTGCCCCGCAACGCATGGCGAACTCCTGCTTCGACATGGCATTCGATCCTGCGGATCCAGAACATTGCTGGGGCGCCTTTGGCACCTGGGGCACGAATATTGGTGTGCTTGCGGAGTCCGCAGACGGCGGGCGAACATGGAAAATGATGGAAAGAAACGGCTTGCCCGAAGGACGCACGCGGACGCTGATCGCGGGGGCGAAGCCCATGGCGAAACGCGGTCTCTTCTGCACGATTGACGGACAGGGCGTCTTTGTCAGCGACGACGGCGGTCGTTTCTGGAAACCGGCAAACACGGGGCTGCGGACTCGAGAAGTGCGCAGTCTCGTGCGGGGTCCGCAGAACGCGGACGTGTTCTGGTGCGTCACGGGCTCGGTCAAGGGAGTCTTCGGCGGCGTCTATCGGAGTGTCGATGCGTGCGAGACTTGGAGGCGAGTGGCGCCGGACCTGAAACTGGGGGACACAAAGGGCTTGGCCGTCGGCGGAGACGGCCGGACACTCTATCTGGCCGCCCGGGATCGCAATGTGGGCGAGACACCCGTTGCGGGAGGCATCTGGCGGAGCCGCGATGGCGGTGACACGTGGACGAAGACATTGGTGGACGATTTTGCCGCTTGCGTGGCAGTGGATCCCCGCGATCCAACTGTGGTCTACGTGGCGCTCTCCGATCATCCCTACCACGATCAGTGCACGGGCGATGGCGTGAAAATGAGCAGGGACGGGGGGCAGACTTGGGTCTCGCTCAACTCCGCATCGCTTACCTGCCACCAGATCACCACCATCACTGTGGACTCCCATGACCCCGATCGGATCTATGTGGGAACTGGTGGAAATGGTGGCTTCACCACGCGAATCACCACGCCCCCCCGCTGACGCGGCCGCTCCATCGGCAAAGCCAATTCCCCTGGACCGTTCGCGTCCCCGCGAACACGGATGGCCGCGGGACGCGGCTGCTCCATCCGTTTGCGGACTGCGCAAATGGGATCTCTCGCTTCCCCCTCAGAACGACCCGGCCCAAGAGAGGCTCACCGAACCGTACTGTTGTCCCTCGCCCTGTTCTTCGAACTCCCTGGTGCGGAAGACTTGGGCGTAGGTGATACGGAATCCGCCCCAGCGGATGCCAATCCCAAGTTCGCTCTCCGCGATCCACGGTATACGCTTGACGTCGTGGCTTTCGCTGAACGTGTTCCCATCAAGAAAGATACTGTGCCCGACAGCATGTCCCTCGAGGCTGGCAAAACAGTAGACGGAGATCTTGCTGTCCCTTTCCAGGATGTCCGCGTCCTTCGGGGGGAGCGTGTAGCCCGAACTGTCGATACGGCTGCCGTGAAAGTCCCTCGGCACATTCCAGCCCAGGCGCAGCACCGCGCCCGCCTTGGCTTCCGTGAGCACGTTTCCGAGCCGTCCCCCCACGATGGAGATGGCGTCCAGGCCCCATAGCTGGCGGTCTGAAAACTGCCAGCTCCAGCGCCGCAGGTAGTCATAGCCGAAGATCAACCCGATTTCCGTGTCGAGCTGATTGTCCCAGCCGTCTGCCGTGGCGATGGACCGGATCTTGTGGACTCCGTTCTGCGCCTCCTCGCCCATGGCTTCGGGACCGACGACACCGAGGGTCAGCTCGATCCTGTGGAGGTCGCGCGCCGTTTTCCGGTGCAGAGAGAGCGTGCCGTAAAGCCAGGCTGCGTAGGGGCGGTCGTCTTCCATCAGCGCACCAGTGTGGATGTCCTCGGGTGTGTAGATGCTCTGGCCGAATGCGATCCCTACATTGTGTGTGCGTCCCTCGGCGGCGAACCAAGGCACCGCCAGGCGTATTTTTTCGAGCAGTGGCCAGTTTTCGAGAGATTCTAGATCCTGCGACAACCAGCTGAAGCGAACGCCATTCGTATAGTCGCGATCGGTGTTGGAGAACAGGTCGTTCTCGAAATAGATCGTGAAGCTATGCCGGTCATTGGGTCCAGCCGGTTTCTTCCCGTCGGCATGCAGACTGAGGCAACTGCACAGGCCGATGGCGAGCACAGCAAGCAGTTTCCGGGTCTTCAGGTGTGCGGAGAGCATGGCAGGCACCCTATTTCTCATGTGGTGATGCTGACGCTGCAGTTTCCGCCAGTGCCGCCAAACACGCGGAGTTCGCAGAGCGTTTCCGCGTTCTCGGGCGCACGGACAAACCACTCGAGCGTGCGGCTTCCAGTCAAGCCCGCCAAGTGTCCGAGGGCACGATGCCCCTCCTGCGAGAGCAGGGAGACGTCCACCCCGGGGCGAAACTCGACCCGCACGGGTTTGAGACGCTTGAGGCCGCGTCCCTTGTTGGAGATATGCGTGGGAAACTGGCCTCGGTTGGCTACGCGGGCCCGGATGCGCCAGACCCCTTCACCCACTTTCTCCGTAGTCACATCCTCGACGATGACTTGGGGGTGGTACGCGGCATGATCCAGAGTGAAGCGGTAGGTGTTTTCGGAAATCTTCTCGAGTTCGGGCAATGTGGGGCCGGCCATGTGCCGGGTGACCATTCCACCAATTTCGACGGTGCCAAGCTGGGGATGTTCGAAGGCGCTCCAGGGCTGGAAGATTTCGTCTCGCTCCTCCTGTTCGTCCCACCAGGCGAGAACTTTGCGCTGCGTTGCCTCGTATTCAGCCTGATTTTGTGTGCCGAAGATGTCGAGGGTGGGTGTCCCTGCACTGTTGACGAGCGTTCCAAGCTCGAACTCGAAGACAAAGAGGCCAAGGTGATGATAGCCGAAATTGTGGAAGTGTCCGCGCAGATTGCAGTCCTTTGCGCCGACACGTCGCATATGGTACTTGATGACCGGAACGACGGGGAAACCGGTGTGCTCAGCGCCCATCCGCGCCAACTCGTCCATCAGAAAGACATCCCCGCCGTCCAAATCGTTGTCCGAGCCAGTCGAAGGTGGACGAAGTACTGCGTTGGGGCCGTTATGATAACCCAGGACGGCAAAAAGATTTCCGTGGCTGTGAAGAAAATCCGCCAGCGCCCGCATCTCGATCTCGCTGAAGGGGTAGTCGCCCGCGCCACCCTGTTCAGGCTCCGGGCGCCAGTCGTAGGACCAGTTCCGGTTCCAGTCGAAGTTGCGGCCTTCGATGGCGATGGCTTGCGTTCCGTCCCATTCGTGGATTCTTCCTTCCGGGAAGGTGCGGTAGAAGGGGGGCACGCTGTCCTTGGTGCGTTGCACGAGCAGGCGCGGATCCTCCGAATCCAGCGCGAAGCTGCCATCGGCGTGTTCCTGCCGCATGGTGAGAATGAGGCCATCGCCGTCCATGTCCTCCTGGTAGAGTGTGTTCGGAACGCGGTCGGCGCGATCGATCCGGCTGCGGATCCGTCCGGAGGTCGTGACTGCGAACTCCGCGCCATCGGGGTTTATGCGGGGGATGATGTGAAAGGCGACACGCTTGAGAATATCCGAGTCGTTCGCATCCGCAACCAGTTGGCGGGCTGTGTACAGGGCCGCGTGCGTGCCGGAGAGTTCCGCCGCGTGGATGTTCCCATGAATGAGGTAGGCGGGTTTGCTGTCCGCCGGCCCCGTGGACGGGTCGGTGATGGTCAACAGATGCAGCGGCCTGCCTTCCCGCGACATGCCTAGCGAACTCAGAGAAACCAGCTCGGGTGCGGAGGCGGTCAGCGCCTCCACGAACTCGGTGACCTCGGCGAATGTCAGAAAATGGCGAAATGGCAGATCGGGCAGGGGGCGCGCTGTCATGGGTCTCTCCAAAATGTATTGGAAACATCCGGTGGCGGTGTTTGTCTCAGTCCAGTACAGTAACCGCCCATTGGTCCGTTCACACACTCCATCACAAGGGGAGTCGCGAAAATATGCTTTCCGATAGGGATTACATGGGTTGGCAGGGACGTCGGTCCGGGTTTCCGCATCAGCAGGCATCGGTGATCAAACCGCTGATCATCATCAACCTGATCGTGTTTGTGCTCACGGGTTTCGGAGATACCCACAGCCGCATGCAGGCGCTGATCACGCTGCATCCGCTGTACATTCGCCAGCTCGAGGTCTGGCGCGTTGGCACGTACATGTTTGCGCATGCGGGGTTCTTCCACGTTCTCATGAACATGTGGGGACTGTTCATCTTCGGAAGCATCGTGGAGGCGCGAATCGGACCGAGACGCTTGCTGAATCTGTACTTGGTGAGTGGCCTGGTGGGTGGTTTGTGCTGGCTGGTAGCCAACTGGTTTGGGGACACGAGCGTGCTTTTGGCACAGGCGCCGGGACCGGAGGAGATGCGAACCCTGAAAAGTCTCGGCGCCGAGTTCTTCCGCGAGTCGGGAGGTGGAGTGATCATGCAGGCGGCGCCGAGCGTGATTCTCGGCCAGCATATTCGTTTCCTTTTCCCATTCCCCGGTGTTGTGGGGGCAAGTGGCGCGGTGTTTGGGGTCATGATGGCGGCGGCCATGGTCGCCCCGCATCAGAAGCTCATGCTGATTTTCCCCCCGATCCCGATCACCATTCGCACTCTGGTCATCGTCTACGGGGTGAGTGAAGTGTTCACGGAGTTCCGGAATGCTGCGGGTGCATCGAGTGCGATCGCGCACGTTGCGCATCTTGGGGGCCTGGTGGCCGCGTTCTTCTATGTCCGCCAGCTGACAGGCCGGGGTCCGGGAGACGAGTTGCGCCGTGCTGGTGATCATCTGCAGAGCTGGTGGAGCAAACGCCGAGCCAAATGGCGGCAGGAACATTTCCGAGTAGTCGGGGGGGAGAAATCGGAGGTGCCGCCGTACAATGCGGAGACCGCACGAGAAGCCGATCGGGTGCTCGACAAGCTCGCGGAACATGGCGAGAAAAGTCTCACGGCCGAGGAGAAGGCGATTCTCGAGCGCACCAGCGAAGCATTGCGGAATCGAGCCCGGAAGAAGTAGCCTGGACAACGCGGTGTGTGTCGAAAATCGCCACAGCGTTTAATGTGAGTCAGTATGCTCCGAACCTCCTGGCGGCTTCGTACATGGCAATCACATTTTCCGTTGGCGAATTGTCCTGCAACGAGTGGGTCGGCGCAAGACAATACCCTCCACCTGGCATCATGATCTCGAGAGTCTCTCTGACGCTCTGCTCAACCTCGTGCGGTGTGCCGTAGGCTACGGGACCCGCGGTGGAGATCATGCCGTGGAATGCCAGGTGGTCCCCGTAGGTCTCTTTCAGGTATGCAGGCGCCATGTCGGCGGCTTCCGGCTGCAGGGTATCGACGACATTGATGCCCATGTCAATGAAATCCCCGAACGCCCAGCTGGAAGAGCCGCAGGAGTGCATCATGACCGGGAGGTCGAAGGACTTGGCCACGTCCACGAGCCTCTGATGCCTGGGGCGCAGGATGCGGCGGTACATGTCCAGACTGATGAGCGGACCGATCTGCGTGCCCAGATCCTCGCCCAGAAACACGAGGTCGATGCCCCCCTCGGCCGCCTCGATGGTGCGACGCAGTATTTCGACCTGAATGTCGAGCTTGCGATCGATGAAAGCGAAGAACTCCGGGGATTCCAGCGCCAGATCGACCATGACCTGCTCCATAGTGCGCAACATGCCGGTCGAATTGATGATGTCGCCCGTACCGGGGCCTCCGACCGCGACACAGTAGTCGCCGTACTGTTCACAGGCGGCCTTGATCATGCGGTAGTCGAAATCGTCGGGTGATGGCATGGACCACGTCTGCGCCTCTTCCAGCGTTGCGTGCTGAAGGGGGAAATCGCAGTAGTCCCAGTACCCCCCACTTTCGTGCTCGATCCAGCGTGTGTGGATCCCCCACATGCTGATGCGACGGTCTTTGACGGGGGCATGCAATGCCGCGCCAGCGTACGGAGCTCCAACGCCTCTGAAATCCACATGGAGCATTTTCCGCAAGCCCTCGGCGTCATCGGATTTCAACCCGAAGTGCTCCTTGAGCCGTCCGTCAATCCCGCCGTTGCAGGCATAGTCGATCGGCACTCGGTCGGGTTCCTGATGGGCAATCGCAGTAAGTACGCGCTCTTTGGATTTCATCATTTTCCTTTACAGAATGCCCACGCCGTTGGACAGCTCGACATTCGTGAGCTGCACTCCTTCGCAGTGACGGCAGAGAATCGCGTCCTCCCCGGAGGTCTCGATCTTCATGTTGCTGAACTTCACATTCCGGATCACAGTCTCGGGACTGCCTTGGACCACGCACGGGCCACCACTCCGAATCCTGAAATCAGAGAAGCTCAGATCCCCCAGCCGCGACAGCGCAATGCCATCTTCGACGAGCACCTTGATGGGTGACCGCCGACAGTTCACGACGATGTTGGAGAAGAGAATGTTCGTGATGTGCGCGCTGCCGGAGTGGGTCTCCCGCAGATAGCGGTGGGGGTTTTCAAAGAGGATGCCGTTGTTCTCGCTTTGAATCACCAGGTTGGAGAAGACGCAGTTGCGGATGACTCCATCTCCGGGACAGCCGACGCGCACGCCCTGGCACCTGCTCTTCAACACGCAGTTGGTGACGGTGATGTTCTCGCACACGGCGGGGGAATCGTAGAGACGCTGCATCGCCCGGATGGCCACGCAATCGTCCTCCGTGTCCATTCGGCAGTCGCTAACTGTCACATCGCGGCAGGAGTCCAGATCGATGCCGTCCACGTTGCGCATGCGCGCGTTCCCAGTGATCTCGATGCGATGGATATAAACGTTTTCGCACTGCATCAACCACAGCGTCCAACAGGAGCAATCCACGAATGTCACATCCTGAATGCACAGGGCGCGACACCGGTAGAACATGCCGATTCGTGGACGGGGCGTATCGGGTTTATCGAGTTTCCCGGTGGCCTCTCCGACATCGTAGAAAGCGAGCCCAGAGCCGTCGATTGTGCCAGCGCCCGTGATGGCGATGTGCTCCGCATCCACAGCCCAAATGAGGCTGCAGGCGGATTTCTCCGGTGAAATTTCGGTGTGGAATCCCTCCGCGACCAGGGGGGCATAGTCCTCCAGTCGCGGACTGCCGACGAGTCGGCATCCTCTCGCCAAATGCAATTCCACATGGCTCTTGAGTTCCAGCGCACCCGTCAACCAGGTTCCGGACCCGCAAACCACCTGGCCCCCACCCGCCTTATGACAGGCGTCGATGGCGCCTTGTATGGCACTCGTGTTGAGCGTCGCGCCATCCGGACATGCACCGTGCTGAAGAATCTCAAAGACGTGTTTCACGATATTCGTGTTCCTCAATGAAGAAGGGCGGCACTATTCATGTGTTGGAGGATATCATGCGTATTCATGATGTTTCGCCATTTTGGCTATCATGGAAAGAGAAGCGCACTTTTCTTGTGCACATCATATATCTCCTTGTGAAACACCCTTTGTGGAATATGCGCGTCGGGACTCGGAGAAACCAGTTGTCTCCCCCACTATTGCAGAGAGAGCAAGTCTCTGCCGCCCTCTTCTCTCAGGCGGCCGTCCCCATGGCTGCCGCACTCGCTTTACGCACGGCTGTGCAGGTGAGCTTGAAGCCAAGCGACTTCCGCCTTTCTGGGAAAGATCGAGAGGAGCAACGTGCGAAGACGCAGATCCGCCAAATTCCGGAGGCGGGTGATGCGTGGCCGGGCTGCAAGCTTACTTCACGAAGAAGATATGGGCGAAGAGTCCGGGCTGGGCGAACTTGCCGCGGAGCAGGGGGCTCCAACAGCTGAATTGGTCCTTCTCCGCGGCGGGGCTGCCCATCGTGCGGCAGAAATTGGCGCCCCAGGGACGCCCGACGGGCCTGACAAGTCCGTCCTTGATGACGGTTCTCGGGAGCCGGATCTCCATGACCCAGCGGTCGTCGTGGCGTTGGACTGCGACCACGGCCTGGCTATCCCACGTGGCGTCCACTGGCTCGCCTCCTCCCTCGTGGTACCAGTCGCCAATCCGGCCCTCCGTGTCGATGAGCAACTGGTAGAAGCTGTCGTGGTCGTGTTCCGGATCCAGGAAGATCTCGATATAGTCCACATCGCCTTTCATGGTGGGCAGCATGCGGGATCTGGGATCGTGGCAGATGAACGCGAAGTGGAGATATTCGGGCGAGCGGAGCAGGCGGACTTCGGTACGCTGTTTTGTGGGGCGTCCATCCACATTGCTGAGAAAGCGTGTGAGCACAGCCGAGCGACGCCAGGCTTCCTCGTCCAGAATGCCGTCGACTTTGATGTCTCCGACCTGGAGGCGGATGCTGACGGAAGAGCCCTTGCTCTCGGCCACCGTCTTCACGTCGCGGACGTAGCGCGCGCGTCCATCCTCGATCACTCCGATAAACCATTTGGAGAAGATGTTTCCATGCTCCTCGCTGGGAGTCCCCTTGACGCGCTCCAGCATTCTATTCGTCTGCAGCCGGTAGTTCTTGAGCGTCTCCCCGTCGAAGTGCTTCTCCCAGAAATCGATGCTGTTGGCACTCTCCGCGGCTGCTGCGAGGCAGCGCTGCTCCATGTCCTTGAGCAGGGGGGCGATGAACTCGCCGCCCTCGCCGAAGTAGCTGAGCGCGTAGTCCTCGACAAGCTCCTCGGCGCTGAGGGCCGGGTTGTAGAGCAGCCGGAGCATGACGTAGCGGTTCAAGTGCTCCAGAGTGATGCTGTCGGCGCCGACTTCGATATGCATCATGTTGGCATGCGGCTCCAGATCGCGGAACATTTTCTCGTACAATGAGGTGAGAAGCATGGGCATGCCCCGGCGCCGTTCCTGGCGATGGCGATACAAATGGTGCAGCCAGATGAGCATGGGACGTTCGTTCAGCGCGCTCCACTCCCTCACCATGCGCATCAGGTCCTGGTAGTTCTCCTCCTTCACGTCGTTGGCGGTTCGGGCGTAGCGGGCGGGACACATGCCCACGACAATATTCCCAGGGAGCGTGGTCAGATTATCCGGCCGCTCCGAGTAGGAGCTATACGCCAGGCAGATGATGAACTTCTCCGGATGCACTCCCCCCATCCACTCGGCCATATTGACGACGAACTGCCAGACGAGTTCGGAATGCCAAGCCGGGCGGGGCCTGTCTTTATGCGTGATGGCCAGGCAGTTTGGACATTCGCATCCTCGGAACGAATCGTGCGGAAGCAGCGAGACCGAGCGACCGTAGATGGCACTTTCGGGCCAGCCGTGATTGTGGACGCCCAGCGTGGTGCGGTGTTTGGAGAATCCCAGGTCCTTGGTGTTCACACCGTCATAGTAGGAATCGATGTCTTTCTTGGTGATTTCAAGGACGCCCGGATGAGTGTAGCAGAGATGTCCCGTGCGCCCTTTCTGCGGCTTGAGATCCCGTTCTCCGTTGTCGCGCACGGCGAAGTACTCGGGGTGTTCCTTGCCGTGGCGACGCTCTAGATCCATGCGCACTGGACGGTGGTTGAAGGCGAACCACTCCGAGGAATGGCGCATGCGCAGCAACCAGAGCCTCAACGCCCGACCATCCCAGTCCAGCTCCTCGTACTCCTGGATATTGTTCATGCGCTTGGCGTCCCGAGAGCCGAGCATGTACCACTGCCAGGTGACTCGCCCCACATGGCGCAGGACGAACGCAGGCTCCTCGCGCAGCGAAAAGGCGTTGACCGCCACGTCTCTCTTCTTCGGGATCACACGCCCCTTGTCGCCGGCGAAAAACCAGCGGACACCCAGTTCCTCGAGGAAGCGGTAGACGCCGTAGAGCGTGCCCCGCTCAAAGTCCCAACGTGCGGCGCCCAACTCATTGACCATGCTGTACCGCCCCGCTTTGCGCCCGAACGGCGTCTTCACACGCAGCAGAATATCGCTCTTTTCAGTCTCGTCGTCACGCCCGGCAATGTGGATCGTGTTGGCAACGGTCCGGATGGCATATCCATCTCTAGCGATCTCGTCCACCTTGATGCCGGCATTGCGGGCGCCCAGCGTGTCGCCAAGCACGATGCTCGCCCCTTTCGCGGGCTGGGTTTTGACGATGCGGAAGCTGCCGCCTGTCATCCGGTCGAGGTGCTCTTTAAGCTCCAGGCCGGCGAATTGCACAGGCGCGGGTGCGTTGGCGGCGACGACAATCACAGCCTGCGGGGTGCCAGCCGTAGCCAGAATGATGGATCCCTTCCCGCGTTTGAACTCGAAGTGGCCTCCTCCCCGTGCCACGAAGGCGCCGAGGCAGAGAAGGCAGAGAGTGACTCGAATTGGGCATGCAGCCGTACGGCGAGATGGATTCATGGTCTTTCCTTTTCCGGTCAAACATCTCTCTGCGAGTGGTCCCAGGCGATCATGCCTCCGATCAGGCTGAATGCATGGGTATAGCCAGCGGATTTAAGGAAACTTCCACCGATGTTGGAGCGGAAGCCGGACCGGCAAACGACGGTGATATGCCGTTCTTTGTCCAGATCGATTCCCTCGGCAAGCAGTTCCGAGACGGGTTTGTGCAAAGCGCCGTCGATATGCCCTGCCTCCCACTCCACCTTCGTGCGTACATCGAGCACGACGTGGTCGGGGTACTTCCTCCTCACATGAGCCAAGCTCGCGGGGGTCACCTGGGGCAGATGATCCAGGGGCTTGCCCATCGCGGCCCAGCCAGAAACACCGTCCGATAGAAAGCCGACAATGCGGTCGTAGCCAATGCGCTGAAATTTTCGTGCGGCACTGAGCGCGGTGGCCTGGCTATCCGCGACGATGACCATGTCCCGGTCGGCGGGAATAACCATGCCCAGCCAGTTCACGGAGTTGGGAGTAAGCCCCACATTCACCGAGCCCGGAATGAAGGCCGCACCAAAGGAGGTGGGGGACCGAATATCAAGCAGCGCCCCCCCCCGAGTCCAGGCATCCTCGATCTCGGCGATGGTGAGCTTGCGCATATGCATGGCGTAGCGCAGGAGTTCGGGACCGCGCCTGTTCTTGACGACAATGCTCTCGAAGTTTGGGGGACGGATCTGGAAGCTGGTCGTCATGGCTCGGCAGAACTCTTCGAAGGCCATGTTGTTCAGCAGAGGATTATTGCGCCGTTCGAAGCCGAGAGTGGTCATGGGTTTGGTGCTTATGCCCTTGCCGCAGAGCGAGCCTTGTCCATGCGCTGGGTACACCTCCGTCCAATCCGGAAAGCGTGCCAGCTTCTCATAGAGACTGTGGTGGAGATTTCGTATCTGCTCCTCAAGCAGGTCCTCCCCCGCGAGATCCGGGCGGCCGACGTCGCCGACGAAGAGAAGATCTCCCGTAAGCAGGCCAAAGACCTCATCGCTACGCGTGTGATCCGTCAGTGCGAGAGTGATGGAGTTCGGTGTGTGGCCGGGGGTCTCGATGACTTCGAGCTCAACCGTGCCGAAGTGGAAACTGTCTCCGCTGCGAACCGGCTTGTGCGGGAAGTCCGGGTCGCAGAGCGGGTGCACGTGGATGTCCGCCAGCGTGCGGGAAGCGAGTTCCGCACTGCCCGTGATGTGGTCGGCATGGATGTGCGTGTCGAAGATGGCAGTGATGTGCATGCCCTCGGCTTGCGCCACCCTCAGGTACTGGTCCACATGACGCTCGGGATCCACGACGCAGGCAATGCCCGCCGCAGGGCAGCCAATGAGGTACGAGTAGCAACCCAAGTCTTCCACCTGGAACTGTTTGAAGAACATCATCGCCTCCCGATGGTGTGGCCTCTTGGAGAGAGTTCGGTTGGGAATTTGCCTCCTGAACACAGGTCTTGCAATCGCCAACGCATTCTGCGATAGTACAAAATCTGTTTTGGTCGGGATCGCACGGTGCGGTCTGCGAGCGAATGAATGCACAGAATTCAGAGGCAGGGAGACACTGTAAGATGACAGCTATGGCATGGGCGGTGTTAGCGGCAAGTGTGCTGAGCGTGGCTGGGACGGAACTGAAGCAGGATGGCAAGACGCTGTTTCATGCTTCCGCGCGCGTCACGTTCGGCGCCACCTACGAGACGCATGCGGTGAGGGCTACTCTCGTCTGCCCAGCGGACGCCCAAGTCACAGTGCATGTGGGCAGACCGCCAAAGAATCTTTTTCTCAACGAGGAACGTCTCGACGCGGCCAAGTGGACCTTCGATCCGAAGACGGAATGTGTGGAACTTGCGATCCCGGCAGGCACTTCGAAGCTACAGATCCGCTTTGACGATGTCCTCTCGGTGAAACCGTTCCCGATCAAGCTGCCGGTGACGCTCTGCGACGCGGACTGGAAGCCGCTTCGACCCGTGGGCGAGGCCGTGGGCGAATGCTCCCGCGAGACCCTCGCGGCCTCCACCGCCTGGGACGGCGCCGAAGGCGTCTACGAACTTCGCGGAATGATGGGAGGCAAGCCCGTCGCCGACAAGACGCTGTCGGTGACCGCCCGTGGCGGCATGCCCTGTGGCCAGGGGAACGCCTACTTGCTTACCAAGGGACAGACCATGGATGTGAAGGGCCGCGCTCCTGGCGCCAAACTCCCCCTCGACAGCGTCCAACTCCGCCTCGTCAACCGGCTCGCTCCCGTCATGCGCGTGCCCAAGGACAAGCTGGACTGGGAGGGAAGCATTGTTCTCGAGGGTGAGGCATTCTCCGCCGAGGGCGGTGGCACAATCCGCAAAAGCACCGCCCACGGCAACACCCATGCCGGTGGCTGTGTCTTCTCCTGGGCGCTCCCCGGCCACTGGCTCTCCTGGGAGTTCGACGTGCCTGCGGACGCCGACTTTTTTCTTACTGTGATCACCGCCTCACAGGAGCCACTGGTGCTGCGGGGCGCCGAACTGGACGGCCAATCGCTCAAAGACGCCGCCCTGATCCGCTTCGACGGCACGGGGGGCTGGGGACGCTCCAACGCGGACGAATGGCAGCCCTTCCGCCTCCTTGACGGGGAAGGGAAGCCCCTGCGCATCCGGATCGCGAAAGGCAACCACGCCCTCAAACTGACCAACATGGTCGGACAACACATGAACGTAGACTGTATTCTGCTGACCCCGGCGAAGTAGACAACCACGCCCGCGGGACGTGGCATCGGTTGTCCCTTTGGAGGGAAGTCGACGACCCGCTCGCTCTGGCGGACGTGCAGGCCAAATTCGCAGCCACCATCCTAGTCAGCCTGTGGCGAGAGAAATGGCGAGAACTCATTTGAAGACTTCTGATACTGTCATATATTAGACTACTGCTGGCGATTTGAAGTGTTTCTAAAAGAAGCGGATCTAGTGCCATGATGTTCAATGTGGTGGATCTTTTCTCCGGTGCAGGAGGGATGAGCCTGGGCTTTCACAGGCATCCGGAGTTCCAGTTGGTCGCCGCTGCGGATATCGAACTGGGAAAACCCAGCGCGGGCAAGGGAAAATTGCAGTGCAACACCACATTCCTCAAGAATATAGGGTTGGCACCCGCCCCACTGGACCTCTCGACCGTCCCTCCACGCGAGTTGCGGAGGGAGCTTGGTCTGGCCGCCGACCTTCACATCCACGTACTCTCGGTTTGTCCGCCATGCACGGGCTTTAGCAGACAGAATCCTCTTAACCATGTGCGCGACGACAGGAGGAACAGTCTAGTTCAACGGGCTGCGGAATTCGCTGCGGCGCTTGCCCCCGACATTGTGGTCATGGAGAACGCGCGGGAACTTCTGCGAGGAAACTTCAAACACCACTACGACAGCTTTTGCGACTGTCTCTCCGCACATGGTTACCGCGTTTCCGGCGCGAACCATATGCTCACGAAATTCGGACTTCCACAAATCCGTGAGCGAGCCATCGTGGTAGCAGCTAGAGCCGGGTACGAACTGCGCGTACCTGGAGACCTTTGGAGAGGGATGCGTGTCCGTGAAACCGCGACCCATGTACGCCAAGCCCTTGCCTCCATCACCCCTGACGCACCCCAGCACGATCTCTATCCCGGCTTTTCAAGCGAGTTAGTTCGACGGCGGCTCCATGCCATCCCGCACGACGGGGGGTCGTGGATGAGTCTGGCACGTCATGCAGACGGCGACGAGCTTATGACGGCGGCCATGAAACGCATCGTCTCCCGGAACCGCATCGGCTCCTATCCCGACGTGTACGGGCGCATGGCATGGGACCGCCCCGCGCCGACCATCAAGCGCGAGTGCGCGCACATTGGTAACGGGCGCTATGCACATCCCGAAGAGGACCGGCTCTGTTCAGTGCGGGAGATGGCAAAGCTACAGGGATTTCCCGACGACTTTGTCTTCGGCGACACCGCAGTCTCGAATATGTATCGCCACATCGGGGACGCGGTGCCCCCTCTCATTTCGTTCCAACTTGCCCACCTCTGTCATTGGATGCTGACGGGGGAGAAATCACATCCGAGACGTATAGTCCTGCCTGGAACCAGTCTGCGTACTGAAGACATTGTGCAACACGAACAAGAGGAGTTTGAATATGCCTCACTTCCACGAAGAAGTGTCAGCCGTCGAAGAGCGCAGACTTCTGGAGTTCCTTGCCGCGCTGCGAACGCCGTGTGAAGCAACGGTCAATCCGGAATCATCACTTGTCGATGATGATTTTGAGAGTGAATTTCGCTCGAAGCTTCTTACCCACCACTGTTTTATTGGCAGTCCGTTGTTCCAGGAGAGCTTCGATTCCGCATTTGCGGCGGCAGCTCGCGAGTCTGGGCACAACGTGACCCCAGCAACGACCGGACAGCGCTTCTGGGATCTGACGGTCGATGGACGATCCGTCAGTCTGAAATCCACTAAAGCAAAGAATCTTCGACATGACACGCTGCACATCAGCAAGCTCACAGAAGCCGCCTGGATCCAAGACTGTCGGAGTGCGAAAAAGCGCAGGGATGAGACTCTCGCTCTTTTCGACTCCTATTGTGAACAGGTCGATGCCATCATTCAACTTCGCTTCTTTCGCGACCAGCACATCTACGAGCTGGTCGAGATCCCAACCCTACTTTTTCAGCAGATCAAAAACGTGTCGCGCACACATTTCGCGGCAGACGGTCCCACGATCAACATCCCCATCGGAGCCAATCCCCCTGACTTTACCTTGAAGCTGGATCGGTCCGACGCCAAAGTCACGATCGCCAACATCAACAAGAAGCTATGCACCGTGCATGCCGTTTGGACGTTGGGAAACTGATGGGACAACACAGGAAGTAAGGTTTGGAATACCACGCCGAATTCACAAGCAACAGCATGGAGATCGAGCGATGAGCAAGTCCCGTTTCGCACTCTTTTTCGGAAATCGGGGATTCTTCCCGGAGCGGCTGGTTGAAAGCGCACGCCAGGAGCTGAAAACCACCCTGGAGGCACTCGGGCACGAGACGCTTCTGCTCGACCCGGACGCCACGCGCTACGGTGCGGTCGAAACACCCGCCGAGGGCAAGATCTACGCCGATTTTCTCAAGAAGAACGAGGGCAAGTTCGACGGGGTTGTGCTTTGTCTGCCCAACTTCGGCGACGAGACAGGCGCGGTGTCCGCTCTGCGCGATGCGGGCGTGCCCATTCTCATCCAAGCCTACCCCGACCGACTCGACGAGATGGATTTTCAGAGCCGCCGGGATGCTTTCTGCGGCAAGTTCTCCGTCATGGACGTGTTCTGCCAATATGGCGTTCCCTTCACCATCTTTCCTCCGCATGTCGTACATCCGGAATCTGCGGAGTTCGCACGGCAGATTGACTGCTTCGACCGCACCTGCCGGGTGGTGAACGGCATGCGCCGGTTCAACGTCGGCGCCATCGGCGCACGCACAACGGCCTTCAAGACGGTGCGCTTCGATGAACTGGCGCTTCAGAAGTACGACATCACCGTCGAAGCGCTGGATCTGTCCGAGGTCTTCATGCGCGTGCGCGACGTGAAGGAGAAGAGCGATGTGTTCGACGCCAAACTGCGGACCCTGCGGGCCTACACGGGCTGGGATGCCGTGCCTGACGAGGCGGTGCGCATGCATGCGCGCGTCAGCTGCGTGATCGACGATCTGATAGCCGAGTACGAGCTGGACGCGCTGGGATTCCGCTGCTGGATCGAGATCGAGAAAGAGCTGGGAATCGCCCCCTGCGTGCTGCTGGGCGAGTTGAACGACCGGGGCATGCCCGCCGCCTGCGAACTGGATGTCTGCAACGCCGTGGCCATGCGCGCCCTGCACCTGGCGTCCGGCGCCGCTCCGACCTGCCTGGATTGGAACAACAACTACGGCGACGATCCCGACAAGTGCATTCTCTTCCACTGCGGACCCGTGCCGCAGAGCCTGATGACGGGACAGGGACAGGTCATTGACCATCCCATGTTCGCCAAGGCGCTGGGCCCGGGCTGTGGCTATGGTCCCTGCGTCGGACGCATCGCCCCCACTCCTTTCACCTACAGCAGCTGCAAAACCGATGCTGGCGAACTGGTTTTCTACTTGGGCGAAGGCACATTCACCGAGGACCCCATCCCCGAGGAGTATTTTGGCTGTGCGGGTGTTGCGGAGATCGCAGGCCTGCAGGACGTTCTTGCGATGGTGGGCAGGAAAGGCTACCGGCACCACGTGAGCGTCACGCCGGGTTCTCTGGCCACCGGCATGCGCGAGGCCTTCACTTCGTACCTCGGGTACACGGTGGAATAAGAAGAAGACTCGAAAGGACTGACAGATTATGGCACTGCGAGTGGCGGTCATCGGCTGCGGACCCATCGGGAACCGGCACGCCGACATCTACGCCGAATACGATCTGGTGGAATTGGTCGGAGTCTGTGACATTCGTCCGGAACGCGCCGACGCGGTGGCGGCGCGCCTGGGAGTGCCCGCCTTTCACGACGTGCCAGGCATGCTAGCGGCTCTCGCCCCCGATGTCTGTAGCGTGGCCACCGGCGGCTACGAGTACGGCAGCGATCATTTCGAACCCACCATCCAGGCCTTGGAGGCGGGTTGCGACGTGCTCTGCGAAAAACCCATCTGCAACACCATTCCCGAGGCCCGCCAGATGGTCGAGTGCGCCCGCGTCAACGGGCGTCGGTTCGGCATCGACTTCAACCACCGATTCACGCCCGCCGCCCGCATCGCACGCAGCTGGGTGGACGACGGACTTGTCGGCGAGCAGCTCTTCATCAACATGCAGATGTGGATCCAGAACCCGAACGAAAGTTCGCCCTACTACATGATCAAGGCGCTGAACCCCCACTCTGTGGACATCATGCGCCATTTTGGCGGGGACATCGCGAAGGTGCAGGCTTTCTGCAAAAAGGGACCAGGGCGCACGATCTGGTCGAACATGCAACTCAATGTGCAGTTCGCGAACGGCACAGTCGGACACCTCACCGCCAGCTACGACATGGCCCGCGGGCACCCCATGGAGCGCTGCGAGGTCGCTGGGATCGACGGACGCTTCGTGATCGAGGATATGTGGCGCCAGGCGACGCTCTATCCTGCGGGAAATCTCGTCAAACAAGTCTACACAGACCCCGTGTTCGGTCCAGAACACTACAACGGCTTTGAGGATACGTTCCGTTGCCGCATTCGCACCTTTGTGGAGCAGGTGGCCCAGGGCGTGGCGCCCGATGGCATCGACGGCTCCGGCGCGGACGGGCTCGCAGTGCAAAGCGTGCTGCAGGCCGCCATCGACTCCCTCGAGACCGAGTCCGTGGTCACTGTCGAGTAGGAAACCACCGCCGCCGGGTTACTCCCGGTGGAGCGACGATATAGAGGAAAGGGGCGTTGATCCCTTTCCACCACTTTTCCTCGACTGCCACGGGGGCAGTCGAGGGAAAAAGAAAGACAACATTCGTGCCCCAGATTCTGACCAATGTGAGATGCTGCAACCACGCCCTCCGCGAGGCGGTGGCGAAATGCCCCGAGTGCGAGGAGTTCTACTGTCGGGAGTGTGTGACCGAGCATGAGGGGCGCGTGCTCTGCAGCACCTGTCTGCGGGAGCAGGTGGATGTGCCTGAACAACGCTGGAGCACGCGCGGTCTGCTCGGACTCGCGCGGCCGATACTTTCACTCGCTGCCTTCCTGATCATCTGGCTGTTCTTCCAGCTGTTCGGTCAGATTCTGCTGACGATTCCAAGCTCGTTCCACGAAGGAACCTTCTGGGAGCAGTTTCCGTGGCAGTGAGAAAGCGCAGGAAGACAAATGCAGGTGGGGGAGGACTGACACTTCTGGACGATGCGCTGCATGCTCTGCGTGTATCTCCGGACGTCCTGCTGAGCTACTACATCGGCTCTCTCCCCTTCGTCGTTGGACTTATCTATTTTGTCAGCGATATGAGCCGCAGCGGGTACGCGATGCAACGTTGCGCCATCGAGTCCCTGCTCCTGACCCTGGCATTCGTCTGGATGAAGGGCTGGCAATCGCACTTTGTCACCACCCTATGGCATCGCCTGGATGGGAGCGAAGCAAAGCCGTGGACGCTACGCCGCGCCCGGCGCGTTCTCATCACGCAACTCATCGTCCAGACAACCGCCGCCCCCGTCCTCCTGCTGTCCAGCCTGGCCATCATTCCCGTGGGCTGGTTTCTTGCCTTCTACCAGAATATCCTTCTCTACGGAGGCGGTCAGGAGGATAGCCTGCAGCGAGCAATTCAGGACGCTTGGCGCCAGGCTTGTTTCACCCCTTTGCGCAGAGATATCTTCTTCGCCATGCTTACCCTTTTCTCGTTCTTTGTGTTCATCAATATGTTTGCCGCACTCTGCGTCACACCTCTCCTTCTCAAACAGCTTGTGGGCTTGGAGACCGTGTTCTCCCGCTCGCCCATAGCCATGCTAAACACCACCTCCCTCACCGTTGCCCTCTGTCTTAGCTTCCTGGTGATTGACCCACTGCTGAAGGCAGGCTGTATCCTGCGCTGCTTTGCTGGTGAAGCGCAAAAGAACGGGCAAGACCTCGAGTTCGCCTTGACCCGGGTGCGACATCGGCGCGGACTTGCGATGCTGCTGGCACCGCTGCTGGCGCTCTGCGCTCTCGACGCCCATGCCGACAGTGCAGATGCAAGCATCGATCCTGTGAAACTCGACCAGGCGATCCGCCGCACTCTTGACGATCCGGCCTACTCCTGGCGCATGCCGCGCGAGCGTTCCGAGGACGTCTTGGACCAACTCGGTCCCGTGGGACGCTTCGTGCGCTCGATCGTCGAAAGCATCCGGGAGACGCTCAAGGGGCTCTGGGCCTATCTCCGGGAGATCGTGGAAAAGCTGCTGCGATGGATGAAACCAGAAGGGCCGCCGGGAAAGTCACGGAGCTGGGGGGACTGGTTGTTCAACACGCGTTTCTGGCTGTTGCTCCTTGCGGGTGTCTCACTGTTGGCGCTGGCCTGGTTTGGGTACCGTCACTGGAAAGACCGGCGGAAGCGGCCACCGCCGGTCGAGGCGGAGGCAGTCGCCGTCGTACCGGACCTCTCGGACGAGGACGTGCTGGCCGATGAACTCGCAGCCGACGACTGGCTGTCCATGGCGCAGGATCTACTGGCGTCCGGCGAACCGCGTCTCGCGCTGCGCGCCGCCTACCTCGCGGCACTTTCCTACTTGGCAGATCAGCACTTGCTGTCCATCGCACGCCACAAGAGCAACCTGGACTACAAACACGAGCTGCGGCGCCGGGCGCACCAGCTGCCGGAAATGCAGAGCCTCTTTTCCGACAGCGTCCGGCGGTTCGACCGCGTCTGGTATGGACGCCACACCGTGACTCCAGAAGCACTGGAGCAGTTCCTGGACAACGTCCGCGGAATCAGGAGGCATTGTGAGAATAGGTAGAATCACAATCCCCCTGGGAATTGCAGTGATGGCGCTGCTGCTCTTCCTGCTTGTGAGGCTGCTCTTCCTGCGCTTCTCCGTGGGCGACGTGTATCCTCCCTACTCCACGCTGCGTTCTGATCCCCTGGGGGCCCGCGCGCTCCACGATGCGCTCAAGCACCTGCCCGGGTTGCGCGTCGAGCGAGACATGCGCCCCCCCAGCGAGTTCCATTCAGACGATGGACCCGCAGTGTTCGTTCTCAGCGTGCCGCCGGACATCGGCGTCGGTCGGGAGAGTCTCGACTGCCTCGAGAGCACTCTGCGCGCGGGAGGGTGCGTCTTCCTCAGCATGACACCAAAAAAAGAACGTCGGCGTCCCCCCAGGAAGGCGGAGAAGAAACCCAAGGAGGAGGAGGAGGAAGGGAAGAGCGATTCGGAGAAAAAGAGCGAAGACGTCTGCTGCGACAAGAAGACATCGACCGGCGACTCGACCGACGATGCAACGAATGCTCGCCCGCAGTGCGGCCCCGGCGGATGTGTGACAAAGCCGCTTCGCCTGCACGAACAGTGGGGATTTTCCGTGAAACTGCACGCCGGTCGCGTGAAGGATCTGGACCAGGGAGTTGTGCTTAAGCGACGCCTGCCCGACGGACCGCTGCCCGAGGCGATGACGTGTCACACACGATTGCGCTTTGCCGGTGTCGAGCTGCCCTGGCGCACGGTCTATGGAGACCGGGACGGCGCGGTGCTCATGGAGCGCCCGTTCGCCACCGGACGAATTGTCCTCGCCGCGGAATCCTACCCCTTCAGCAATCAGGCGCTGCGGGACGATCCCCAGCCCGGGCTTGTCAGCTGGATCGTGGGTGACCGGAAGCGTGTCGTCTTTGACGAGAGCCATCTCGGTGTGACCGAGCGTTCAGGAGTGATGACCCTGCTGCGCCGATACCGACTCGGCGGTGTCTACGTGGCACTGCTGGTCTTGGGTGTGCTGATCATATGGCGCGGAAGCACGTCGTTTCTCCCCCGGCACAATGAGCAGGAGGAGGCACGGGCGGGACAGGTCGCCACCGGGCGTGACGCGGCGACGGGGCTCGTCAACCTGCTGCACCGCAGCATCCCCCGCGGAGAACTGCCCAAACAATGCGTCCGCTTGCTACAGCAGACACCTGCGGCGAAACGCCACGACTTCCAGGACAAACTGCAGCCGGTTCGCAAGCGCTTGCAGGAAGAACAGCAACGCCCCCTGCGCAAACGCGACGTGCTAGCGTGCTATAACGACATCCGCAAAGAGCTGGAACGAAAGGAATAGACCATGGACATCGGTGGAGAAGAACTCAAGAACGTGCTGAAGCGGGCCAAGGAGGAGGTCGCCAAAGTCGTCATCGGGCAGGACGATGCCGTGGAAAAGGCGCTCATCGTCATCTTCACTGGGCACCACGCGCTCATCGAGGGCGTGCCGGGTGTGGCCAAGACCCTGCTCGTCCGGACCCTCGCACGCGTGCTCGGCTGCGAGTTCAACCGCATCGCCTTCACCCCCGATCTCATGCCTGCCGACATCACGGGCACCAATGTGTTCGACTTCCAGAACAACCGCTTCAATCTGCTCAAGGGCCCCGTGTTCACCACCTTCCTGCTCGCGGACGAAATCAATCGCGCGCCAGCCAAGACCCAGTCCGCGCTGCTCCAAGCCATGCAGGAGCGCACGGTCACCATCGATCGCGACACCCATTCCCTCGGCGAGAACTTCACCGTGTTCGCCACCCAGAACCCCATCGAGTACGAAGGCACCTATCCATTGCCGGAAGCCCAGAAGGATCGCTTCATGCTCAAGATCACCATGGACAGTCCCGGGCGCGAGCAGGAGCTGGAGCTTGCCCGGCGCATGCTGGGAGACGAGACCCC
>JAGLDW010000752.1 GCA_023145395.1 Lentisphaeria bacterium
GCCATGCAGGGCGTCACACTGCGCGAGGAGCTTCTCGGCTATATCGTGGACATCGTCCACACCACGCGTCGCAGCGACACCGTGCTGGTTGGAGCGGGTCCCCGTGCCACGCAGGCATTGGTGCTCGGAGCGCGTGCGCAGGCCGCGATGGATGAGCGTGATTTTGTGACGCCCGACGATGTGAAGGCACTGGCGAGACCAGTTCTTGGACACCGGCTAATTCTTCGCCCCGAGCACGAGATCGAAGGTGTGACCGTGGAGGAAGTGATCGCCGGTATTCTACAGGAGGTGACTGTTCCGAGATGATCCGACCCTCTCCCAAGCTATTGCTCTGGTTCTGCCTCATCGCGCTGCCCTTCGTGGGTGTGGCCGGTGCGCTGCCCTCTTTTGCCGGAGTCGCGGCTCTGATCTGCGCGGTGGCGCTAATAGTCGCCGTGCTGGATGTCATTGCGGCCTTCGCACTACTCCGGAACGTGCGCATGGAACTGCCTGAAAGCGTCCGTATGACACGTGGGAGAGAGGGAGGCATCTCCGTTGTGCTCCACCACGGCGCAGGATGCCGCATACGCGTGCTGCGTGTGGGCCTGCCGCTTCCCTACAGCTTTTGCAGCGAGTGCGAGACACTGCCCGTACGTCTGGCCGAGGACGCGGAGGCCTCCCGCATGGTCTGGGAAACCACACCCGATACGCGCGGCCTGTTTTCCCTGTCGGAAGGCGTCGTGGGTCTGGATTCCCCCGCCGGACTATGGGAAGTCGGACTGCGATGCAGAACAGAGCGCCCCTGCGAAGTGCACGTCTACCCGAACCTGCTCGTGGAACGGCGGAATCTGGCCGCGCTCTTTCTCAACCATGGAAGCCTGGGCTTGCACAGCCAGAGACAGGTGGGACAGGGGCGGGAGTTCGAAAAACTCCGCGAGTACCTGCCCGGCGACAGCTTCGAGGATATTCACTGGAAGGCCACCGCCAAACGCGGACGCCCAATCACCAAGGAATACCAGGTCGAACGCACCCAGGAAGTCTACGTGATCATCGACGCCTCCCGCATGA
>JAGLDW010000753.1 GCA_023145395.1 Lentisphaeria bacterium
GGGATAAACCCGGCGGCGGCGTACCCAAACGATCCCCCTCAGTTTTTCAACAGGGAGGAATCCCTACGGAACTGACTTGCGCTCACCCGATGTACAGCGTCAAAATCGCATTGGACTTTTCCCCCATCCGGAAAATATTGAAAACCCAAACGACCGGGATACTATTTCCAAATGGTGAGGCAGACACAGGAGTTTTCTCATGACAGGCAGTTATGTCGTTTTCGAGTCGATCGGCCAGGCGGTGTTGAAGCAGTTCGAGGTACGGCGCCCCAAGGCTGGCGAAGTCTTGCTGGAAAGCGAGTACACCGTGGTCAGCGCCGGCACGGAACGGGCCAATCTGATGAACTTACCAAACACGTCGAACACGTTTCCCTACTACCCGGGGTACTGCGGCGTCGGGCGGGTGGTTGCCGTCGGCGACGGTGTCGAGAATGCCAAGGTCGGTGACCGCGCGCTCACCACCTTCTCCTCCGGGCACCGTTCCCATGCCGTGCAGAAAGCGGCTGATCTGACCATGGTGAGAGACGACCGGATCGAATCGCTCGACGCGGCGTTCGTGGCAATCGCCGCGATGGGGCTCCAGGGCGTTCGCAAGCTCAAGCTTGAACTGGGCGAGTCGGCGATGGTGATTGGGCTCGGGCTTCTCGGCATGTTTGCCTCTCAGCTGGCGAGGATCGACGGCGCCGTCCCGGTGATCGTCTCGGATTTCGACAAGAAGCGCCGGGATCTT
The DNA here is from genome assembly GCA_023145395.1 of Lentisphaeria bacterium. Classification (GTDB taxonomy): domain Bacteria; phylum Verrucomicrobiota; class Lentisphaeria; order Oligosphaerales; family Lenti-02; genus JAGLDW01. The sequence goes on from JAGLDW010000753.1 coordinate 731, forward strand.
GCCCTGACACTGGGCGCCGACCACGCGTTCTCACCGGACGAAGAGGGACTCCCTGACAAGATCAAGGAGTTGACCTATGGCAAGGGCGTCGATGGAATCGTCGAGGTGACCGGTTCGGCGGTGGCGCTGAAACAAGCATTAAACCACGTGGCCCGGGAGGGGCGGATCACCCTGACGGGCTGCACCCGAATTTCCGACGCGAACATCGATTTCTACAAGTATGTCCACCAGCCCGGCGTCTCTCTGATTGGCGCGCACACCTTCGTGCGTCCGAAAGTGGAATCCCGTCCCGGTTACTGGACTACGAGGGACGACTACCGCACGCTTCTGGCCCTCATCGCGGCGAAGAGGCTCCAAGTCCAGCCGATCATTTCGGAAATCGTCTCGCCGGAACGCGCTTCGGCGGTCTACGCGCGGCTGGCAGAGGACAAGCATCCGCCACTCGGAATTGTCTTTGACTGGAGGAATGCTCAATGAAGAAGATCAAGATCGGGCAGATCGGTGTCTCTCACGAACACGCTGGGGGGAAAATACAGACCTTGCGCAGTATGCCTGAGGTCTTCGAGATCGTTGGCGTGGTTGACGACCGCGACACCACCGCAGCCAGATACGCCGGGGACAATCTAGCACCCTATGAGGGCCTCCCATGGATGACCGAGGATGAGCTCTTCAATACCCCCGGTCTGCAGGCGGTCGCGGTGGAAACCCCGAACACGGAACTCGTCCCCACCGCCATGCGCTGCGCCGAGCGCGGCCTGCATATGCACATGGACAAACCGGCGGGCGAGGACCTCGAAGCGTTCCGGCAACTGCTCGATGCCTGCAGAGAACGTAAGCTGGCGATCCAGTTGGGCTATATGTTTCGTAGCAATCCGGCTATGAAGCTCTGTTTCAGGGCTGTCCGGGCCGGTTGGCTGGGGGATGTCTTTCAGGTTCAGGCGGGCATGAATCACGACTACGGCGGGGAGCGCTACCAGAGCTACCTGGCCAATTTCAGGGGCGGCATCACGTTCAACTTGGGGTGCCATCTCATTGATCTGACGCTCTCAATTCTGGGCAGACCGGACAAAATCACGGGGTTCTCCAAAACAACTCGCGGAGCCAGAGACGATGTCAGCAACAACGGCCTGGCGGTGCTGGAATACCCGCACGCAATAGCAACACTGCACGCCTGTGGCCTCGAGGCCGATGGTATCGGGTACCGCCGCTTAACGGTCTGCGGCACCAAAGGCACCATCGAACTGAGCCCGCTGGAGCGTTTTGACGGCAAGCCTCTGCAGATGCGTTTAACGTTGCGTGAAGACAATGAGGAGTACACAGCGGGCACTCACACGGTTGACCTCGGCGTCGTGACGGACCGCTATCAAGACCAGCTGTTGGAGCTGGCACAGACTATCAACGGCGAAATCGAGAATCCGTATCCCTATGAACACGAATTGCTGGTGCAGGAGACACTTCTCGCTGCCGCCGGATACATGGAATGGAGATGACGATGCATGCAATCCTGGTAGATGAAAGACAGGCGCTTTCTTGGAGCGAGGTACCCGAGCCCACGCCCAAGGCCGGTGAAATTCTTGTCGAGATCCATGCCACCGCACTGAACCGCGCCGATCTGATGCAGCGCGCCGG
>JAGLDW010000754.1 GCA_023145395.1 Lentisphaeria bacterium
CCCCTGGGGACACACCGGCCTGTAGTGGCATGAACCCGCTGGAACCCGCCGTCCCCAGCGGTTGGGGTGCTCCTCGCGCCTCGTCAGAAACCAAAATGAACAGCAGTCCCGCAGTGCGGGATGAAGAACTTTCCGCGCGAATTCCAAGGGGCGGTGCGGAAAGGCGGAAACCAAGGACATCACATGAACAGATCCATTCGTTGTTTTTGGGCCGTTGCGGCACTGGCGGTTGCTCTGCCCGCCGTGCACGCCGATTGGTTGGGTCGCCAAGACGCTTTCCCCTGGGCCACCCCGGGACAAACGACTTGGCTTATCGATTACTCGCGCATGAACGAGGCCCACGTGAAGCTCATGCTGGAAGCCAAGTTCAATCTGCTCCAGGGCGGCAGCTTCACGCCTGGAGCGCTACGCCTGGCCAAGTCCACCCCCGGTATTCACACCATGCAGTATATCTGTAGCCGTACGATCTACCACAAGCTGTTGTTCAAGACAAATCCCGAGCTCAAGGACGCGGCCATCCTGAATCCGGACGGTTCGTACAAGATCATCTACCATAATCCCGCACGTTATGCCGGTTGCTACAATCGAAAGGCGTGGCTCGAGTACATCAAAGGCCGGATGGACACGCTCCAGGCCACCGGTATCGACTGCATCTTTTTCGACAATCCAATGACCTGGGCATGCTACTGTCCAACATGTCGGACGCGGTTTCGCGAGTTCGCCAAGAACAAGACTGGACACGAACTCGATGTGGGCCAATTCGACCGTCCCACCGAATTGGAGCACTGGTTCTCCGTGGAAACCGCACAGCGGTTCTTCGAGAAAGTCCATGCCTACGCCCAGCGAAAAGGGATGTTCATGGTCGTCAACAACCTCACCTACTGGCTGGTCAACCAGGGGGTGACCGACGGTGTATTCACCGAGGCCTGGGGGCATCCACCGTTCGGCGACGATATCGCGGCGTACAAAGTCGGACTCGCGGCGTCGCGTGGCAAACCCACCGGAGTGCTGAGCTACATCCCGCAAGCGGTCAAGAAAGCACGTGGGCACATGGTCAAAAACCACTCGCGAGGTTCCGGCGAAAAACCCGTCGGGGCTCCGGTGGCCGAGGAATTTGAGCTGGGATACGCCGAGGGACTCGCCTGCGCGGGAAACTACATGGTCAACTATTCACTGGAACTGGGACGCCACATCCCGGCAGTGACCCAGCCCGAGGACAAGCGCATCCAGGCGGCCATGGTCAAGTACGGCACGTTCGTCAAAAGTCATCCGGATGTCTACGCCGACCCGGTGCCGGGTTCTCCCATCGCGGTGCTCTATAGCCTGACCACCGGCCCGCGGACAGGACAGATCCTCGGCCATCGGCGGCCGGACGCGAACAAACTGTTGTGGGCGCTGATTCACACCGGGCTGCCGGTCGAAGTCATCGTCGAAGACGACCTAACCCCCGAACGACTAAAGGGAACTCGTGCGATTATCGTCAGCGGCGTGGCTGTCCTGGAGCCCGAGGCCGTTGCGGGACTGGAACGGTTTGCCAGGGCTGGCGGCACCGTCGTCTTCGCGGGTGCGGCGAGAGTGCGCGGAAGGTATGAACCGGCTGACAGGGCCAAATCGCTGAGCGCTTGCTTCCCCGGACTGCCCATCATGGATCTCTTTGAATACACGTCGGGAAATCTTGAACTGAACGGATACGAGGTGGAGGGAGAGCGTGTGAAGGCGAGTGACATTGGCCGGGCCACCGCGACATTCAACGGGGCGAAGGGCCGCTACCGGATTGCCGTGTCGTATCTTGACGAAAACGATGGCAAAGGCAGCTTCGACCTGGAAATCGGCGATCGGAAGATCCAGACGTGGAACAGTGATGCCGACGACAATCTCTGGCACGTGCATGTTTCCGCCGCAGTACCCTTGAACCCGGGAGCGAAAGTCACGGTTGTGGGGCACAGCGAAGGCGGCGAGTATGCCCGGATCAGACGGATAAGGATATCCACCGACCTCGGCACGGAGAGCGGAGCAGATATTCGGGTGGGCGAGGGGCGGGTGATTCTGCGAGATACGCCTCTGGATCAACTCAACCCGACGAGACGCGAACAGGTGCTTTCCGAACTGCGCCCGCTCTGTCCCATTCGCACGGCAACGCATCCCTGGCCCGCTAAACTGCTCGTGAATCTCACGCGGTCAAGATCCGGCCGAACTGTGAACGTGCACTTGGTGAACTACGATTTCACCTACGACGAGGGTTATGCCCTGCGGACGATTCGTCCGGTCGGGCCCCTGAGGATTGCCGTTCCCGGCGCAAAGAGCGCACGGCTGCTCTCACCCGACCACAACGAGCGCACGCTGGAGATAACCGACGGCATCGTCGAAGTGCCTTCGATCAAAACCTACTCTGTAATCATCGCGGAATGGTGAGCCGCAGAGCGTGCATTTCATGGAAACGACGGCAAACCATATAAGATGCCGCCTTTTCGCGCAGGGCTCCGCTACCGGCGGTCTGCCAGGAACGCC
>JAGLDW010000755.1 GCA_023145395.1 Lentisphaeria bacterium
ACATGCCTTCGAGCGCTTCGGCGGCGTGCCGGCCAAAATCATGTGTGACAACTGCAAGACGGCGGTTCTATCGCATCCTCACGGCCTGAGCCCCCTGTTCAATCCGCGTTACGTGGACTTCGCCGCGCACTACGGCTTCGTGATCAAGGCTTGTAATGTCCGCAAGGCGAACGAAAAGGGGATCGTGGAGAACGCCGTCGGTTACGTGAAACACAACTTTCTGGCTGGGCGGCCGATCAACCAGTTCGACTCCCTGAATCCGGCCATCAGCCTCTGGCTGGAGGAGGTCGCCAATGTACGCATCCATGGCCGAACCCGGCGGCGGCCCGTCGATCTGTTCGTCGCCGAGAAACCCATGCTCAAACATCTGCCGATCCACCCTTACGACTGTGCCTCGATCAGCAGCGTGTCGGTTGATCGCCAGTTCCGCGTGTGTGTGGACGGCAATCGTTACTCCGTGCCAGCCGCCTATGTCGGTCGCAGGCTGCTGCTGAAGCGCGAACCCGACCGGCTCTGCTTGTGCAATGGCGAAAAGCTCGTGGCCAGCCATCCGCGTTCGTACGAGCGCAACCGGGACTTCGAGGATCCGGAACACGCACGGCCCGTGCTGGAACGCAAGCGGCGGGCCGAGGAACCGCACCTGCTGAAGCGCTTTCTCGCGATCAGTCCGTTGGCCGAAACCTACTATCGAGAGTTGGCCGAACGTAAAATCTCCTGGCGGTTGCACCTGCGCAAGATCGTGGCACTCACTGAGATCCACGGCGCAGATGCCGTTGCGCGCGCTCTGGCTGATGCGCTCGCCTATCACGCGTTCGCCAGTGACTACATCGCCAACATCCTCGAACATCGCGCCCGCCTGCTGCCGGACCCCGGCCCGCTGCATCTGGCCCGCAAACAGGATCTGCTCGATCTTGAACTGCCCGCGCCCGATCTCTCCGTCTACGACACGGAACACCCCGCACAAGGAGACTCCACTGATGAAGCACGCACCTGAAGAACTGGCCATCCTCCTGCGCCGCCTGACGCTGACGACCATCGCCCAGCACTACGAAGAGATGGGCCAGGAGGCCGCCCGCGATGGTCGCAGTCATGTCGACTACCTGCGCCGTCTGGCCGAGGCTGAAGACGCGGCCCGCTATGAACGCAGCGTCCAGCGCCGGACCCGGGCCGCCCGGCTCCCGTTCATCAAAACCCTGGAGCAGTTCGACTGGATCTGGCCCAAGCGCATCAACCGCGCACAGGTTCAGGATCTCTTCCGTCTGCGCTTCATCGAACAGCACACCAACGTCGTGCTCATCGGTGGCGTCGGCCTGGGCAAGACGCACTTGGCACTGGCGCTGGCGTACAGCGCCTGTCTCCACAATGTGTCCACGCTTTTTGCACCGGCCGTAGAGATCGTCAACGCGCTCTCGGCCGCCCAGGCGGCCAACACCCTCTCCAAAGCCTTGAAAGCCTACGCGGCCCCACGTCTGCTCGTCATCGACGAACTCGGCTACCTGCCCATGGACAAGCGTGGCGCCGACCTCCTCTTTCAGGTCATCAGTGCTCGCTATGAGCATAGCGCCACGCTCATAACCTCCAACATGGTCTACAAGCAATGGCCGCGCATCTTCAACAACGACGCCACCCTTACCACCGCCATCCTTGATCGCCTCGTCCACCACTGCGAAACCGTCACCATCGAAGGCAAAAGCTACCGCACCAAAGAGGAGACATGAAAGCAAGGCACCTACTCACCGGCCGCAACAGGCACTTTCACGGCGGCGGCGACAAGCCCGAAGCAGGGCCACGCGGATCACTCCCCGGCGACGACCCGCAGTAGCTGCTGCCGTACTAGTCCCAGCACCACTCGAAGACGTTCCCCTCCATGTCGTAGAGCCCGTAGCCATTTGCCGCGACCGGCATATCCATTTAACCGGAGTTATGATAAGCTTCCCGCATGAGTAACCCTCGAGCCGGCGAACACTACCCAGTCTCATTGGGCCAGTTCCAGGCGTGGTTCCGAACCGACACGGACTGCCTTGACTACTTGGAATGGTTGCGATGGCCAGATGGATTCGTCTGCCCAGGCTGCGGCCACACCGGCTGGCGGCTGGGAGATGGTCGCTTCATGTGCTCGGCGTGTGCCGCAAGGACATCGGTGACGGCGGGCACGATCTTCCATCGGACGCGCACGCCGTTAACGGTGTGGTTCACAGCCTGCTGGTATTTCTCGACAGCCAAAGACGGTGTCTCCGCTCTGAATCTGAAGCGAGTGCTGGAAATTGGATCCTACCAGACCGCGTGGGCCATATTGCATCGTTTAAGGTCTGTATTGGTGCGTCCTGATCGAGAGCGACTGGCCGGGACCGTGGAGGTCGATGAGACTTATATTGGCGGCGAGGAACCAAAATTGAGTGGTGGCCGCGCCAAAGGCAAAAAGATCCTGACGGCCATTGCGGTCGAGGTTAAAAAACCGCGAGGGTTCGGACGGTGCAGAATGGTGCCGATGACCGATGCGTCCGGTGCCTCGCTGGAAGTCTTCGTGACAGACAGCGTCGAGCCGGGCACAACGGTGGTCACCGATGGCTGGATGGGATATCATGGCTTGGCGAAGCTCGGATATCACCATGAGCAACACAGTCAGCGAGCCGCGCGAGCCGCCGGCGATGATCCGAACAAACTACTCCCTGGTCCCCACCGGGTCGCGTCTTTGGCCAAGCGTTGGTTGTTGGGGACGCACCAAGGATCGGTGGGCGGCGCACACATGATCCACTACCTTAACGAGTTCACGTTCCGATTCAATCGCCGCCAATCCCGGAGCCGGGGCATGCTCTTCTACCGGGTAATGGAGCTTGCCATCAAGCACGGCCCCGTAAGATACCAGGATCTCATCATGACGAGCCAGCCGCGGGCTGTGCCACCCAGGCCGCCTCGAACACGCGGTCGTCCTGCGAGCCTGGAACGTGCGCCGGCAGACCGTCCCTGGAGGAGTCTAGCTAGCAACTCCGGTTAAATGGATACGCCGGAAATTTTTTATTCCGTTGGGCGACGGGGCTAAAGCCCCTACCAGGCTTCCGACTCAAGTCGGGACTCCGACACGGTTCCC
>JAGLDW010000756.1 GCA_023145395.1 Lentisphaeria bacterium
CAGGTGTTCAGGCCGCTTCGGAATAACGATCTCATCGTCGGGGCGGTCGGTGTGCTGCAGTTCGATGTGGTGGTCAGTCGCCTGAAAAGCGAATACAAGGTGGAGGCCATCTACGAGCCAATTAACGTGGCTACTGCGCGGTGGGTCACCTGCAGCGATGAGCGCAAGCTTGACGAGTTCCAGCGCAAGAACAACGACAACCTGGCCCTCGATGGGAGTGACAGGCTTGCCTACATTGCTCCGACCATGGTCAACCTGAACCTGGCTCAGGAGCGGTATCCGGACATCCAGTTCCACAAGACCCGGGAGCATTAACGGTTCCGGGCGGAGGTGACTGTGCAACTGATCGACGCCCATTGCCATTTTGATTTTCCCCAGTTCGATGGCCGCCGCGATAAAGAGCTTGAGCAGGGCCGATCGCGCGGACTCCGGGGGCTGGTGATACCCGGTGTCCGGCGACCGGACTGGGACCGCGTCCGCGAGACAGCGCTGGCTCATGATGGTCTGTTTTACTGTCTCGGCATTCACCCCTGGTTTGTGGAAGAGCATTCTGAAGAAGATCTGACTCAGCTCCGCCGATTGCTGGAGGGTCTTCCCGACCGGTGTGTGGCAATCGGTGAGTGCGGGCTCGATCGAATCCGGGGAAGTCTCGAAGCGCAGTGGCCCTGGTTTGAAGCCCAGGTGGCGCTGGCTGACGAACTGAATCTGCCGCTGGTGATCCACTCCGTCAAGACCCATGACGAAGTTCACGGTGTGCTCAATCGTCGCCGGTGGCAGGGTCGAGCCCTGATTCACGGATTCAGCGGAAGCTTCCAGCAGGCCGCAAAGCTGGTCGATCTTGGGTGCTTTATCGGGGTAGGGGGTGTGATCACCCATCCCAGGGCCCGAAAGACCCGCGACGCAGTCGCAAAATTGCCACTGGAGGCGCTGGTGCTTGAGACAGACGCCCCGGACATGGCGCCGGAAGGCGTGCCACAGGGAGAGAACTCCCCACGCTATCTGCCGGATATTCTGGACGCGCTCGCGGAGCTCCGTGGCACGTCGCCGGAGCATCTGGCGCCGGCGCTTCTGGATAACGTGTCGCGGCTGTACGGTTGGGC
>JAGLDW010000757.1 GCA_023145395.1 Lentisphaeria bacterium
TCTGCTCCACCATGCGGACCAATTCACCGAATTGATTGGAACGCAATAACTTGAGGCAATCACGGATGGTGACTTCAAGCCGTATGCATCTCTCGCAGTACTGGCGCGCGAGATCGGCGGGGTTGACCCCCCTGGGTGTGCGCCCATCGAGGATCTTGCGGATACTTCCGGTCAGCCGAGTGGAGGTGTTGTCATTCATTATGAATAGATTTGTACGAAGTTTTCTGTCTTCCACAGCGCTGCAACGTGTGGGCGGATCGCTTGTGGGCGGATCACGGTGCCATCGCCTCGAGGAGGAGACGTTCGGGCTCGGAGGTCCCGCAGCGGGCTTCGGTGATGGCAACCGTCATCTGGCCCCCCTTCTCCCGTAGCTTCCTGAAATGCACCTGTATCTCTTTCTTCCATTCCTTCTGGAGCCTCTTTTTTGTTTTCTTGGCAGCGCTACGCTCTTCCTTTTTGGCGTCGTACTGGTTCTTGAGCACCATATAGCGCTGCACGACGATGTCTTGGAGAACTGCAGTGCGGTAGAGCCGAAACTCCTCGCTGTCGATAAGTGGGTTGCCCCTGTGAATCAATGCGTACTCGTCCAGAATCACAGCAAAGGTGCTATCGCACTCTGTCCCCCCCCAATGTTGCCCTTCCGCATTCTTGAACACATCATAAACACGAAATTCTTGACAGGCTGAATCTCTCTTTTTCCACTCTGCCGTCTTCCACGCCTTGACATGGTTCTCCGCAAGTTTGTGCGCGGCAGTCCATTTTTTCACATTCGTGTAGCTCCTCAAGTTCCGGACTGGGTCAAGTCCTTTAACAGGCTTTGCCCATTTCTTCTCCATCGCGTCGAGTTTCTTCTTCTTCGCTTCGGCGCTGAGTTTCCTCCTTGCCGATTTCCGTTTCCTGGCCGTCTTCGTGAAGGCGGGCTTGTCGGGCAACGCTGGCAACTCTTCCTCAAGAGTTTTTTCTTCCGCCTCATACTTCTCGCCAATCTTCGTGAGCTGCGGAGCGCGGAGTTTCTTTCCCGTCTCTACGCAGATGGGCTCCTTTTCCGCCTTTGCCTCCCATCTCTTCCAAGCGTTTTCGATGTAGTTCTCGCGATACTTGTCGTACGACTTTCTCCCGGACTTTACCTTTACCGTCTTGACAGTGAAGCTGATGGTCGAATCGGCACCCGCTTCGGCAACCCCGTGGACATTGATCTCCTCCTCGCTCACGCGCCAGGCAAGCTTGCACTCGACCACGGCCTTTCCCTCCCACTTCACGTCCTCGACAAGCCCCCGCAACAGAGCTGACCGAGCCTCTGGGGGCAAGCACGCCAGCAGGGCACCGAGGTCGAGCGAAGCGATGGGTGGAGGGGCGGAAGTGGTGCATTCCTTTGCTATCAGACTGGTTTCCAGCGTACGGCATAGCTCCACCGCACACCAGGAATCATCGTTTGGCGTCAGCAGGGCAAAGACCACTGGCGCCTCGGCACCGTCTCCGACGAGCGACCAGCACTTGGGCTCGACCTCGAGGGAACCGTTGACCTCGCCGCCCTTGATCGAGCGACTTTGCGTGGTGGTGGTGAGTCCACCGCTGCCGGCGGCCGCCTTGCTCACCCTGCTCTCAAGCTTGCCTAGATCGAGCTTCCGCGCAACGCCCGCACCACCGAAGAGAGTGAACTGCACCCCCTCGAAGGACTGCGGGGGATTGTCGATCCCCGCAGCTCTCAACGTATCCTTCAAGCTTTTGAGAGAGTGCCGTGTTTCTCCGGCATTGGCCCGGGGGAACACGACGAGGACGCCTCTCTTCAAAGGAGACGGGGTCGGCGCCGTGCTGGCCTTGGGCGTTTCATCGGGCTTTTCGGTCGGTGCGGACTTGGTGGCGTCGTCATCCACCGCCGTCGGCGCGGGTCCACCTGTGTCAGCATTGGCCGAAGCGGGGGATTCTGCGGCAGGCTGCTGGGCTTGTTCGACAGGTGGTCCGCCAGCTGCAGGCACGGGTTTGGGCTGTGTCTCCGTGGTGGATGTTGGAGCGGATGGATCCTCATCCAGCCACGCGCTCTGGCGACGCCCCATATGCACCAGCCCGAAGATCAATGCCACGAGAAGAAGCACGACAAAGCCAATCCCAAGGATTTTCAATATAAAGTTGGGGTCACGATTTGGAGAGGATGCGGAGCCTTGCTGATGAGTGAACATCGTGTCGGCACGGGCGAACGCCGGGGCCGGCTCGGGCAGGGGCAAAGGCCTGACAGCGGGGGTGCTGTCGTCGATGATCTGGACTCTGTCACTGGATCCGCCGGTGCTGACGCTGGTTTTCTCATTGAGATGGCGCTGCACGATGGCGGCCTGCGCCGCAGTCGCGGGACGCCATTTCTCCCAGTTGGGCGCCGTACCCATGCGTGCGCTGGCGACAAGTGCGCAACCATCGTCCTCAAACGGCGGGAGTGCGGTCAAGTCGATGCGAAGGTCATTGGGGGTGAAACGCGCTTCGCGAAACCCGCGGCTGCCTTTGGCCAGAAAGCGCCAGTTGCATTCCGATTGGAGAAATGGCTGCTGGAAGTAGGTCGTGTAGGTCACTTGCCAGCGCATGTCGTTCGGGATCAGAGCCATGGCCTCGGCGACAAGTCGCAGGACAGGCTGGTGGTCGCGCTCGCTGGTCAGGCCCTGATTACGGGTCGCGACCGTCTCCGGATCGTAGATGATCCAGGTCACGCTTCGTGGATCGTCCATGAAACGCGCGGCCACCCTTCCAGCCCAGCCAGCCTCTCCCCCCGCCAGCGCGCCCCACTCCTCCGCCACGGCCGAGAGTGCAGGCGCCCCATCGGGCATCCAGCATTCGGAAGGGAACAACTGCGGGGGATCGGTCCATTCGTGACGGAACATCCCGGGATGCTGCATGACGGCCGCGGGCCCCGCGTTCGACACGGCCTCCTGGGTCAGATCCACAATCACATGATGGGCCAGATAGTTGGAGCGGCCGGAGAAGTCGATGGTGTGGCATGCGACTCTGGAGAGAATGCTTAGGGGCTGGCCGCCGGATCGCACGCAGTAATGCGAGTAGGCCGTGGGGTTGGCAGCGGGGTAGCGCGACGAGTCGGAAGCCGGAAAGATGGGTGAATAGCTGCAGAGTGTCTCAGCGAGCTGGACGTAGTTGGGGGGCATGCCCTGCGTGTAGGCGACCGTGCAGTATCCCTGAGCGCCGGGAGTCAGTCCCTTGGGCACAGAGGTGTTGATCAGCTCCTGGGCCATCTTTCATTCCCATGTGGTTAGAGACTCTCTACGCCCTTCACCTGTGGTACACGCACCCAGCGTCCCGAGCTGGGGACCTGCACGCAGTAGCCACCATAGCAGGCCGGTATTTCCAGGGGGTCGCGCTGCTCGGGGACAGTGACACGCAACACCCGGCCATTGTAGGAGAATTTCTCAAGCTCGTCGGCGGTGTCGGAGGCTGGTTCGCGCACCACGGGTATATCGCCCAGGCAGCTGAGGATGTAGAGCAACGGCGCCTCTACCCAGCCGGGGCGAATATCGATGGGGCGGACGTTTTCGGCAAAGCTCTCGACGACGACCTCGTCGCTGTCTTGGAGCCGGTGTTCTCCGGGGCAATGGCCCAACCCCGAGACGGGGACATAGATGGCGTGGCGGGCAAAGGCCTCGATGGTGCGCACGATCTGAGGGGCATGAGCGTGGATCAGCGAACGCACATGGAAGGACACGGCGGCGAGGCGGCCCATGTCCAGCGCATACCCGCCGACATCCTCCGACCATACCCACGGCGGCTCGTCCAGAGCGAACTCGTCCCCGAACACGTCGGCCTTTGAAAGGCAGACGACAAGCGGCTTCTCGTAGAGGCCGGTGGAACCGACTCCGCGGAGTTTTCGCACCCGGTTGAAGGTTTCGTTCAGCAGGGTGTGCTGAGGATAGGTCTTGACCGAGCGCTCGACCCGCCCCCCTCGCTTGACCACAGCTCGTCGCAAGCCCACGTCGAGGATGGGATCCACCATGTAGATCATGCCGCCGGCTCTGGCAATGTGCTCGGTGCCAGGTTCGTTGACGCTGTCGTGCTCGGGCTGGAAATGCTCGCCGGCATTGTCGTAGCAGACGATCAGGCGCGACTCCTCTTCGCTGGAGACAAGCGGGTCGCTTGCGAAGGGCTGCACCTTGAAGAGGCAGGGCCGGGGCAGCTGGAAAACTTGGCCGTTGAAGAGAACGCCGCGATAGGTGTCCCCACGAAGCGTCGTCTTGTCGATCTTCTGAGGCTCCTCCTCGTCGACAGCCATGAAAAGCATGTCCTCGTACTCGCTCAGCCAGGCGTTGGCCCGGTTGTCGAGGTCCAGAAACTCGGAGTTGAACCGCGCGGGCATGACTTCCTTGAGGCGCCAGCTCATGGCGGCGAGGAAATAGGACTTTCCACTACCCGCCCCACCGACGATGGAGAGGAAGAAGGTCTGGCATCCCCGCATGCTCGGCGGCAGTTCGAGATGGCACCGGGGACAAGCCCAGTCGCGGCATTCAACACCCCCCGGATCCAGGGGATTCCCGTTGGCCGCGAACATGGTGGGCAGGAAGCGGCGGAACTCCTGAGCACCCAGCACGGAGTCGCCCCGCATGCCCTCGGAACGGGCGACTGCAAGCATGTCCTTGAGCCCGAACTCGTACCAGCAATGCGGGCAGGTAATCTCGCCGCCTTCGGGATTGGGCGCCCAGATGCTACCGCCCATGCCGTCCATGTCCAGATGATCGTTCGTGGAGGGGGCGGGCGCCGCTGCGGGGGCGTTTTGCAGCGAACGCCCCTGATTGCTCGCAGGCTGGGAGGCGACGGACTGTATCGTGCGCTCGCTGTCCGGGGTGGAGGGCGGCGCCGGGACAGGCGTGGGAGGCGTGGCAGTGCCGAAAAGATTCAGTTCCGTGACTTCGCTGGCAGGGATTCGCGTGGGGTTCCGTTCCCGCCAAATCGTGTCAGTGGGAGCCAGTCGCCCCTCCTTCGCCGCCCTCTTGAGCACATCCGCGTCCGTCGGGCCGACGCGGATGCCCCCGTGGGAGAAGAACCACTGTCCCTCGTCTGTCGCTGGTGTCGCTGGCGCCGTCGTTGCCAGCGCCATGCTTTGGAGCTGCTTGGCTTCAGCCACGGTCCGATGGCAGAGACAGAAGGCAAATTGCCCGGTGCTGAACTGAGTGGCGTTCCTCTTGTTGGCGGTGGCCGTGGCCACCTTCGTGCCATGCATGGCGAACTCGCCCGTGCCGCTGATATCCGTCAGTGTCAGCAGGCGTTCGGTGCCTTCGATGCGCAGATGGGAAGGTGCCATTCCCGGCGCCTGGATGACAATGTCACAATCTTCACCGCTTCCCAGCAGGATCGGAAACCGCTCAAGAAGAATGACGCCGACCATGCCGGACAGAGGAACGAAATACCATTGCCTAGGTTCGTTTGACTTCATGCTCGATTCCGTCGCCCGTTCTTCTCTTGTATGGTTGCCTCGCAGGGAGCGACAGTAGCC
>JAGLDW010000758.1 GCA_023145395.1 Lentisphaeria bacterium
CCGCCTTCTCGCAACACCGTCCAAACCATATTCTTACACCACAATTTCCATTGCAAGGTAGCTCTGAAGGATTGCCCTTGCAACTGGCTCCACACGCTCATCAGTGTTGACTTGCGGTTCCCGGAGCCTCACGCTACTTTCTTGCCGTCGCGGGATTAAGGAATGTTCCATCACAGAACCAGGCAGTGACACGTATGGCAAATGACAAATCCCAACCTGAAGTGACGGCACCAGACAGCGCAGACGGGACAGCGCCGGAGAGCGAGCGCCAGGTCTACACACCCACTCTTTCCCCAAAGGAGTTTGCACAGACCGTGTCGGTCCTCGGCATCCGCAAGGCGAACACACGGAGCTGGCAGCTTTTCATCCTCGCCCTTCTTGCCGGTCTCTACATCAGCTTCGGCGGGCACGCCTACCTAGTCTGTATCGAGCAGGGCATGGGACGCATTGTCGGCGGGATGGCCTTCAGCGTTGGGTTGGTCCTGGTGGTGGTGGCCGGCGCCGAGTTGTTCACGGGCAATGTGATCATGATCGTCGGCGCGATGACATTGCTCTTTCCCTGGCGCCGCGTGTTCAAGAACTGGGCGACCGTCTACGCAGGCAACTTCGTCGGCTCCATCCTCTTCGCCTGGCTCATCTGGAAGTCGGGTCTGCTCGGGATGCCGGGCGCCCTGAACGGACTGGGACAGAAGGCGGTGAGCGTGGCCGAGGGGAAACTGGCGCTGCCCTTCGCCGCCTGCTTTATCCGCGGCATGTTCTGCAATATGCTCGTGGTGCTCGCCATCATCATGGCCACCATGTCCAAGGATGTGATCTCCAAGATCGTCTGCTGCATGATGCCGGTCGCCGTATTTGTAGCCTGTGGCTTCGAGCATTGTGTGGCAAACATGTACTTGATCCCCGTCGGGCTCCTGGCCAAGGGCATGCCGCTGTTTCAACAGGGGGACATCTTCCACAACCTGCTGCCCGTGACCTTGGGCAACATCGTGGGCGGCGTTCTCATCCTCGTCATCCATCCCAACCGCATCCGCCAGCTGATTCACCTCTGGCAGAACCGCACTCGATATCGCGATGTGATTCCTCACTGATCCGTGTCTCGCGACGAGAAGAGATCCTCTGCTCTGGAACCGTTGACATGCCCTATCTATTCCAGTGTCCAAATTGCTCGCATGCGCTGGGCATGGACCCCCGCGACGGGGGCGCCCTGGCGCGCTGTCCCGCTTGCGCATACCAATTCACCGCGCCCAGACTCCGAACCGGTAGTATCCAAGGTCGGCGTGAGCGCTTCCGTCGCCGCCTGAGCGCCCGGGTGCGGGCGAACCGCAGCCGCGTGAGCGCCGCGTCCCTCGAGATCGGCCCGGATGTGCGGCTGGCCGGACGAATCATCGGGGGAGTCTTCGGCACGGCGCTTACCGTGGGCGTGCTGACACTGCAATCGGCGGGCACCCCTTCGGAGAATGCGTTCGGCGAGCACTTTCCCGCCCAGCCCGGGCTTCCGCTTGATCCCCCCCCAGTCCCCGAGGCACCCGCGGATCCGGTTGCGGAGGCGCCGGACAACGATGCCCCCCCGCCCCCAAAGACCGCCTCGGCAGACGAAATGTTCGCCACCTTGGCTATTCCTGAAGACTGGAAACCAGCGGAGAACGGGAAGGGTGCCGAAGAAGAACTTGCCGAAGCACGAGACTGGGCGCGGCTCGCGGATCTATGCGCCTTCGTCGAAGTGCATTCCCAGGACAAGCGGGCGGGGTTTGTCCGAAGAGTCCTCGTCGATGATGCCCATCGCCTCTTGCTGCGCCAGCCTCCACCTGAGGCACGGCTCGAGAAAGAGTATGTCGCCGCCGCACTCGCCGCCGCACGCGGACTGGCCGGATCCGGCTATGCGCCAGCACGGGAAACACGCCTTTTTGTGGAGCGACTCTGCCGCAACGGACATAGCGAGGGCCGCACGGCACACCTGCAGGACACGGAACTGGCCAACGCCGCCATATTCGTGACCATGGAGCTTGTGGAGACCGACAACGCATTGCCTCTCCCCGCCTGCATGCTGCTTGCGGAGGTGCACTGCGCCGTGGCGGCCGACGCCGACCGAGTCTGGCTAGAAGAGCGCTTCCTCAAAGATTTTCTGCAGATCAAGCCAGTCCAGTTGCGCAAACGTCGGCGTAGAGTCACCTGCTGCGGCACCGCCATGGACATTGCCGGGCGCATGGTCAACGATCTCAAAGGAGATCCGGAGCGCGCGCGTCAGCTCTACGCGGTGGCGGTCCACTGTCACGCCTGCGGAGATGCGGAAACGGCGGAGCGGCTTCTCGCCATGCTCTACACGCATCTGCCCGAGGGAAGAGACCGCAGGCGCGTGCTGGAAAAGAAACGGTGCTGGGATCTCAAGTTTGCCGGTCGGGTGCGGACTCGAATCGAAGGACAGGTCCAGGCTCGTTGCGCTGCGGAGACCCCCGCGGCGATCGAGGCGGTCTCACCAGCGGAAGTGGCGCGCGGCATTGGGCTGCAATGGCCCGTCGAAGGCTCTGCGTTCCCCCTTGATGTCGTGGCGGGAAACGTGCAGAGGAAACTGGACGCGGACGTACGTGAGAAATTTCCGGATGCGGACCTGCTGGCGATCAGGAAACGGCTGGATCAACAATACCGCCCGTACGCCATTGGCGACCAGGTCACGGTGCATCTGCTGCGAGGACGACGCATGGGCGTAGTCAAGGGAACCTACCGCGCAGCCGGTGCCTCCTTCGTCCGCGTCGGCAGCAGAACCATGTCCCGAGACGACCTTGAAGAAGAGGATCGGATCCGCTTTGATCCCACAAAATGCGAAATCCGCAAGCGGCAGCTGAGCGAGCGGGAGACGGGCGCGTTCCTGCGCAGACGCAATCTCTACCGCAAAAAGCGTCGGGCAGAACTCGCCGCGCAGTTCCACAAAGAGGCAGGATACATCGAGCGGAATGGCCAGTGGGTGAATCCGTCCGCACTCTTCCAGGCAAATCTCGAAAAGACACGCAAGCGTGTGGCCGACGATCTACGCCACAGGATCGAGAGAGAATGCTACGGCGCGGAGAGCTTTGTCTGGCGCAATGGCGCCTGGATGCCCGCAGACCCCGACGCCAAATGAGAGTCTGGCGCTAGTGGCGCTCAGTTCCAACTCGGAGCGCACGGTTCAAGGTGCGCGCATACGGGAGCTCTGGGGGACAGCAAAAACGGCGGGAGGGGAAATGAATCCCGTCCCGCCGCATTGTGTAAGTCCCTGAGGGTCACATAATCATGCCGCCATCGATGTTCAGGACCTGTCCGGTCATGTAGTCGGCGGCAGGGCTGGCGAGGAAACAGACCACATTGGCCACATCCTCGGGCGTTCCCGGACGACCCAGCGGAATGTTCTGGAGGAACTGCTGCTGCGCCTCTTCGGAGAGCACGTGGGTCATCTCGGTCATGATGTAGCCGGGCGCGACGGCGTTGACCGTGACGTTGCGGCCGGCAAGCTCCTTGGCGACGGTCTTGGTCAGCCCGATCACGCCCGCTTTGGAGGCCGCGTAGTTGGCCTGTCCCGCGTTGCCCATCACGCCCACGACGGAGGCGATATTGATGATGCGGCCGTATCTGGCCTTCATCATGGGGCGGGCCACGGCCTTGGTGCAGTGGAATGTGCCAGTGAGGTTGACGCTGATCACGGCGTCCCAGTCCGCTTCCTTCAAACGCACGAGCAAGTTGTCGCGGGTGATGCCGGCATTGTTGATGAGGATGTCAATCCTGCCGAACTCCGCCAGCACGGCCTTGACCATGTCCCCAACGCTCTCGGCCGAAGCCACGTTGGCCTGGAAGGCACATGCCTTGATGCCCTTGGCGCACAGTTCGTCCGCCGTTGCCTTCGCAGTGTCCTCGGCGATATCGACGATGGCCAGGGAGGCGCCCTCCGCAGCAAGCGCTTCGCAGATCGCCTTGCCAATGCCCTGCGCGCCACCAGTGACGATCGCGACTCGGTCCGTGAATGCAGCCATGTTTCCTGCTCCTTCGCTAGTCTGTTGAGTTCTCGGAATGAGTGCCCGAAACGATGCCGAACATAGCATCGCTCCTCGACCGACGCAACGCAACAGACAGGCGCCCACCCGCGCCCTGTGTATCCGTTGTCCTCGGGAGGGCGAAGCTCCCGCCGAGCCGCGTATTGCGGACTCCGCAGGGCTTCACCCCCGATCGTCGTGGCCCTGACGGCACCGGGCTGGCCTGCGAGCAGGTCCAGGACATTCTTGCCGTCGATGGGGCTCTCTGGAAATTCCGCCCAAAAGACGAATGAGGGTGTAGATTAGAGTTGCCCTCTACGGGCCCGAATCCGACAACTTGGCCTTGTCATCTTGCTCGAAACACAGGACAGAGTAGGCACAAATGAGATTGCATCAGAACCAGATCTGGAAGAAGGATGATCAGTACATCTGTATCGTCGTCCTGGAGCGGATGAGGGTGGAATACAAGACGATGGAAGACCTCACTGCTAAGGAAGGCAAGCATCAGCAAGCCACGAAGAAGGAGTTCTGCCGTCTGCTGAAGGGGGCCTCCCTGGTATCGCCTTCCGAGGGCTGACGGCACGCAATGGACCGTAACGCCTCAGTCTTGTGGGGTATCACCGAGGATGGCGAACACCAGCGGCACCCCGAAGCACTTGGAGGGCGGTTGCCCTCAACCGCCGTGTCCCCACGTAACTGAGGCGTTACAATGGACCTTGGCCGTTGCTTGCGGAGTACGCAATAGTGTGCGCATCCCCTTCCGACCCACGTCAGCTGAACACCATGAACAACCCATACCAATCCCTGGACTGGCGAACCGCGATCAGAGTTCCCTCGACCCCGCACATGCACATCAGTGCACCTTGGGAAGACCCTTCCCTGTCGGCGCAACTCCGGCTCGACAATGCCTACCGGCATGGCCTGAGGCATTTCCCCATCTCCAACTACTACCCGTCAGCGCCTTGTTTGGCGAGCACCAGGCTCAGCGATTTCCGCCTCCGCCAGCCATGGGGCACGACCCGCCATGGGGTTCCCGTCTCGCCGCCGGTAAACTGGAATGATCTGATCACATGGGGAGACGAACTCGCGGAGGATTGCCGAGAACAGCTCCCTTTCACGGAGAGTGAGCTGCTTTTCCCGCACGTCCCGGCTGACACCATCCTAAGCAAAAACGCCGAGCACCACTCGTTCACGAACTCAAGTTGCCACATCACCTGTCCGGGATCGGCATTGTGCTCCGGAAACTTTGACGCTCGCAGCCTCTTTCGGTTGCGGGAGCATGGGTACCCGATGGGCTACAACGGGACCTGGCAATCCGGATTCAGCGACATGATTGACCATCTGGACTTCCCCGACGGCGGCGGCATCGTCGTTGCCCATCCGACCTGGAGTCGGCTGACGGATGCGGAGGTCGTCGAGATGCTGTCATTCGATACGCGAGTTCTGGGCATGGAGATCTACAACGACGGCGTGGGCACTGGGATCCGAGAAGGGCGCTACCCCGCCGAGGAAGGCGAACCAGAACCTGGTTTCTCGATCCACATGTGGGATCGGATTTTGGCCGAGGGCAGACGCTGCCTGGGTTTCTGTGTTCCGGATCACAATATTCCCGAACAGGGGGACTGGTTGGGAAGGATCATCCTGATGGTTCCGGCATTCACGGAACGCTGTTGCCTGCAAGCGTACCGCAAAGGGCATTTCTATGGGTGCCTGCAAGGCAAGAATCTGACCGTCACGGATTTTGCGGCGACGCCTCGGCGGATCTCCGTCAGCGTGAATACGGCGGCGGTGATCAGGTTTGTGACTGATGCCGGATTGGCGCTGAGCGTTGAAGGATGCAGCGCCACCTACGAGATACCGGAAAAGGGCGGAGTACCGGACGTTACCTACGTCAGAGTCGAGGTCGAAGATGATTCGCGGGAACGACTCTTGCTCCAACCGGTGATGTACCGAGGGCCAGATGGGCGACCGCTACCGTGACTGACCAGTTACGGGTTGTCGGAGAACCACTTTGCCTTGTGGGCCTCAGCGTAGGCTTTGAGTTGGGCAACGACTTCGGGGTGCTGGTCCGCCACATTTGTGGTCTCGTAGGGATCGTTCTTCAAGTCGAAGAGCGAAAGCTCGATGAAGGCCTGTGCATAGCTCCCGGGCTTGCCATCGTTGCCGGCCTCCGCAAGCGTGCGATAGGAGTGGGGCAGGTGCAGCTTCCATTTGCCGTCCCCGCTGATCACTCCCTCGAATGTGCGCGCGGTGGAGAAGGGATAGTAGTCATGCGGCCTGACGGCATCGGGCTGGCCAGTGAGCAGGTCTAGGACATTTTTTCCATCAATGGGATTGTCGGGCATCTCCGCCCCCGCAAGTTGCGCGAACGTGGGCATCAGATCGACGCTGCAGAAGGCGTCTTCCGATGCGGTGCCTGCGGGAATGCGACCGGGGAAGCGCATGGTGCAGGCGCTGCGGGTTCCGCCGTCGAACCCCGTGCCTTTCGCTTCCCGGTACGGAGTCGTCCCCGCGTGGTTGCCGTAGGAAATCCAGGGGCCATTGTCGGAGGTGAACACCACCAGCGTGTTGTCAGCCACCCCGGCCTTGTCCAGCGCCTTCATGATCTCTCCCACGGACCAGTCGATCTCCATCATCACATCCGCGTAGAGTCCGCACCCCGATTTGCCCTCGAACTTGTCGCTGCAGAAAATGGGGACATGCGGCATGTTGTGGGGCACGTAGAGGAAGAAGGGCTCGTCCTTGTGGTGTTCGACGAACGAGACGGCGTGCTCCGTATACCAGGTTGTGAGCATTCGCTGCTGCTCGGGACTCACGTCCTCGATGCCGATCTCGCCATTCTCCCAGAATTGCAGGTCGAAGTGATCGAAGTGGCGCGAGCCGGGATGATGCCGCCACATGTCGTTGGAGTACATCAGCCCGCAGGACTCGTCGAAGCCGCGGGCGGGTGGACGGGTATCCTCGTGGTCGCCGATATGCCATTTGCCAAAGCACCCGGTCGCATAGCCCGCCTTCCGCAGCACCTCTCCCATGGTGGCGAAGCTCGGGTCGAGCCCACGCGAGCGGGGGGGAATCGCGCCGTAGACCTTGTTGCGCCCCGGGTAGCAGCCCGTGAGCAACGCCGCGCGCGAAGCCGAGCAGATCGCCTGTGGCACATAGAACTGGTTGAAGCGGCAGCCCTCCGCGGCCAACCGCTCGACGTTGGGCGTGGGATAGGGCGTATCGCCGAACGGACGAAAATCCGCCCACCCCGAATCATCAAGAAACACAATGACAAAGTTCGGCTGGTCACTCATGGACTACATCCCCCTGCGTTCTCGTTGCACAAGAAAAAAACACGCTGGTGTCCGAGCACTGCGAGCCGTCCGAGAGCATCTCCGCTCACAGTCTGCACCCGGTGATCGAAGCCAAGACCGGCCAATGCTCGCCCGTACAGCATCCCGACGCGACCACTCGCGCACAGCACAACCGGTCGTTCTCCCTCCAACGCTCCCAACTCGGTGCCGAGCAGCAAACCGTTCACAAAAGACGCGCTTTGCGAAGCCGAATCCCCACGCAAGAGTGTCCCGACACGCACTCCGAACAGATCCTGGGTGAAGCGGCCCTCCGCCGCCGCCAATCCTGCGGAAAACGCCTCGTCATCGATGGTGTCACCCGCCTCGGCCAAGCTATGGCGCAGAACGCTATGTTCTTGAAGCACAGCGTAGAGTTCGCCCGTCATGTGTGTTGCGAAGTCCGCAAGGACGCCGTCGCGCACGAGCACATGCTTGGTGTGCGTCCCGGGAAGCAACACCAGAGTCTCGCCGCAGCCACCCAGCGGACTGTTCGGCAGCGCGGCCAGACCCGCCAGCTCGGTCTCCTCCCCCCGCATGACGTCGCAAGCTGTGCGCACGCCGGACACAAAGAACAGGTGCCGCGCGCCTTGTTTTCGGATCTCGGTGACAAAACCCGATCCATCCAGCGGCACCGGTGCCGCAGCATACGGAAGCTCGCACCAGCCATGCGCGGAAGTCACCATGCCCGACAACACGGCCGGCACCGAAGCGAGATCCATGGACACCGCCTCCTCCAGCTTCGACACCAGCTCGACGAACACCGCCTCGAACCGCTCGGCCCGTTCGCACGCAGTGCGCGCTCCCGACGACACGGCGCTAGCGCCCCGCGCGTCCGTCATCTCGCCCACCACGACGGCAGTTTCGCACTCGACCAGCCGCAACCGCACATGCGTGCTGCCCCAGTCGCAACTCA
>JAGLDW010000759.1 GCA_023145395.1 Lentisphaeria bacterium
CAACGACCTCGTGTCGTTGGTGAACAAGATCGTGTTTTGGCACTTTCGCGCGTACCCATTCCCCCCTCGCCGCGGTGGCGAGGGGGGAATGGGTGAGGGGGCACGCCGCTTCGGCGGAAACTTGATCGTCGGTTCCAACGGCACAAGGCCGCTGGGGACCTCAATCCCCCCACCCCGTCGTTCGCCATGCAAAGCATGGTCGTGCGCGTTCCAACGGCACAAGGCCGCTGGGGACCTCAATCCCCCCACCCCGTCGTTCGCCATGCAAAGCATGGTCGTGCGCGTTCCAACGGCACAAGGCCGCCGGGATCCCAAACCCACTCTTCGAGCTTTGTCCACGCCTTGAACGGCAGTGTCGTGCCACTACCTTGCCAAAACGCGTAGATATTTGCATCGATACGGGATCGGCGCGGCAAAGCGGAACACGAAAGGCATGACACGATGACGCCACAGCAGGAAATCGGCTCAACGGAACATTTCTGGTATCGTCTGCAACCGGAAGGTCCGTACATTGACTCGCAACGCGATAACAAGGCGTTCGGCCATGCGGATGGAAAGATCTTCCTATCCGAGGACAATGGTCTCACGTGGCCGCATAGCAGTCCGTTCCCCAATTCCCGCAACATCACCTTCAGCTGCATTCTGAAGAATGGAAACATCGTCTTCAGCACTCGCTCGAAATTGTTCCTCAGCACGGACGACCTGAAGACCTACGAGCAGATCACGGTGAAGGATGTCGATGGCAGCGACTACATCCCGCACACGCCGCAGGATGCAGACAAGCCAGGCTGGTACTTTCACACGCTGTCGGGCGAGAACACCTGGGATGTGAACGGGGTCGAGATGCTCGTGTGGGGCAACTACTGCAATGTTCTTGGCGGTGCGACTCCGGTGAACATCTACTACTCGACCGACAATGGGCACACGGTGAAAATCGCCTATGCCTTCGGACAGAATCCCTACATCCGCGATGGTGGTTCCGCGAGCGGAGTCCCGGATGGCACGCTGCTTGGCAATCCCGACAACCCGGTCTTCTGCCGCCATGTTCACACCGTGGCGTACAATCCTGTGGAAGACGCGTTCTATGCGTGCACGGGTGACAGCGACAGACCGGATGGCTTCGAGTGCCATTGGCTGCGAGGCACGTACGATGCGGCACAGGACGAGTGGTGCTGGAAGGTCGTTGTGTCGGACCATCTGAACTCGCGCTACAAGGCCGGGGGGATCAGCTTTGTGGATGGCGAACTGTACTGGATCAGCGATTCGAATGGCCCCGAGCCGTACGACCGCGGGATCTTCCGCTGCGCGCCGTCCGACCTGGGCAATCCCGAAGCGCACACGCTGCTGTTCAACCCGGAGATCGAGTCGGGCAACATGATCATCCAGGACAACGTGATTCTGGCCTCGCACTGTGCTCCCGCGTCTCCATTCGCCACGGGCATCATCGTGTCCCTGGATGCGGGACAGACGTGGGCGCAACACGATCTCGCCGAGTTTGGCCCGCGTTCCCCCACCCGTTTTCATCAGAAGAACAGCGATGGCTGGTTCAGGATGGATCTGAGATCGGGGTGGATACAGCATGCCGAAGTGTTGTTCATCAAGCCAAAAGACGTGTGATTTTTTTGGGGGGGCACCGCTCCCGCTGACCCCGCCCCCACTGGCCTTGTGCCAGTGGAGCGAAAGATGGGTGGGGAGGGAGTTGCCCACAGAGCGCCAAGCCCCGGAAGAAATGGCAGAATCATTGACAGCAAAATCATTTTGATCAAGTCTTCCCAATGATTTTGCCGCAAATGATTTTGCTATCACTGCCCCGTTCCGGCTAATCATCTTTCCGTGGGTAACAAGGAAGTCCCAGACCATGTTCTCGCGCTTGACTCAATCGGTCCTAATCGCCTCCGCTGTCGCCCAGACCGCCTCGGCCAAGACCGCTCTCATGCTCAACCCTGGTTTTGAGCGCGAGGCTGCTGGCTGGCCTGTCGAATGGTCCGTGGCGTGGGGTGACCCGTCGGGCTGCGAATACGCGACGGACTATGCCCACACAGGGGCGCGCAGTCTGAAGATGACCGGTTCGGTCTGCGTCGAATCCCCCGCATATCCCTACGCTGGCGAGGTCTTGACGGTGTCTGCCTGGGTCAAGTTGGACCGCTTCGTGAAGTCCAAGGAAACCAAGGCGTGGTACACGGCCGCTGTGGTCGTGATGAGCCTCGACGCAAAGCGCAAGCCGAATGGACACAAGGATGTTGTCCGACTGGTGGGTACCCAGGATTGGGTCCGCTACTCCAAGGACTTCACCTTCCCTGCCACCACCCGGTATGTGAAGGTACAGCTTTCGTACTCGGAAAAGTGCACGGGAACTGTCTGGTTCGATGACGTGGAGATCCTCTCCTCGGCCGATGCGTTCAAACCCATACCGCGTCCATTCGACGCAGCCAAAGCTGCTGTTGTGGTCGATGCGGCCAAGCGCGTTGGCCCGGTCCCCGATCTTTGGCGTCATATCGACAGTTCCTACATGACCGAGCTGGTCCTGCCGGGGAAGGCCGATGTGCTTTCGCGGTATAGGCAGGCCGGATTCCGTTCCGTCAGGATGCACGAGACGATCTATGGGCCAAGGGTGTACCGGGAAGTCGATGGCAAGCCAGTGTACAACTGGACGCGGTTCGACCGATCCATCGATTTGCTCATGGAGAATGATCTTAAGCCGTTTGTCACGCTGGAGAGCACGCCGAACGAAATGGCTGCCGAGCAGGTTCGGAGCTTTCGGAACATCTCGAAGGTCGTTGATCTCGACAAGTGGGAGGAGTTGATCTACAACATCGTCCGACATTGCGTGGAGCGGTATGGCCGGGACGAGGTCCTCAGCTGGCATTTCGAGCTTTGGAACGAACCGGATGCCAAGGGCTACTACAAGGGCAATCTCCAAGACTACCTGCGGATGTACGACTACACCGTGCACGGGGCGGTCCGGGCCGAGCCAGGGATTCGGATTGGCGGTTGCGGCGGCGCGGGCAATGGCTGGGTTCTGCCCCTGGCCGAGCATTGCGCCAACGGGACGAATGCGGTCACCGGAAAGATCGGGACCCGAATCGATTTTCTTTCCTGGCACATCTACTGCTCCGGGGGTGGCGTGCCGAACTTTTCGACCATCGAACGGAGCATTCGCCAAGTCAACGAGCAGCTTGCGGCGTTCCCCCAGTTCCAGGACACTCCCCGGATCATCAGCGAATGGTCCTGCAACTCAGGTCTCGCAGAGTGGCTGAACACCTCCTATCGCGCGCCATTTCTGCTGCGGGCGATTCTGAAGATGGACGAACTCGGCATCGAGCGTTGCCACAACTTCGTGACCTGCGAGTACCTTTGGAACGATGACGTGAAACTGTTTGGGCGTGGACTCGGGTTCTTCATCCCTGCCGGGGTCCCCAAGGCGCCCTTCCACCTCTTCACTCTCCTGGACCGGCTGGCTGGCGAACGCGTGCAGGCGACCAGCAGCAATGCGCCGATCGATGTCCTAGCCTCATACGACCAAGACAAACGGATACTCCGCGTGCTTCTGGGCAACTATGCCGAAGACCCGGCGTCTGTCTTCTCCACCACCGTGAGTCTCGCTGTCTCCCTCCCCGAATGGGCGGGGAAGCACGTCAATGTGGCCGTGACTCGCGTCACACCGACTGAAAGCAATGCCTACGACGAATGGGAGGCATTGGGAAAGCCCCAGGTTAGCAAGAAGCAGCTCTTGGCCTACCGGGCTGGAAAACGGGAGTCGGAAGAGGAAAAGCGCGTCTGGGATCTCATTGAGAAGCTCAAGTCATGCGCCAAACTCGCGCCGCCCCAGCACTCCACTCTCAGTGTCCCCGCCAACGCCCGCGCCCAGGTCAGCCTGACCATGCCCGTCTTCAGCATCATCCTGGTCGAGATCACGGAATA
>JAGLDW010000076.1 GCA_023145395.1 Lentisphaeria bacterium
ACGACACAAGGTCGTTGGGGTCCCACTTAACCCCATCCCTCCCAGCCCGTAGTATAACCTAGACAGCACCAGCCGCAACGCTATGTTTCATCCGGCACCTTGGAAGCTATCTCTCCCCACTTGATCCCAAGGAGAAACCATGAAATTCCCCGTTCGCCGATTCCTGCCAACCGCCCTGACGGCTCTCATCGCCTGCGCTGCGCTCCATTCGCAGGATCTGACCTGGGACAACGATTTTTCCCGAGGTCTCCGCGGTTGGCTTCTGGGCAGGAATTGCACGCTGAAACGGGAGGGCTCGATGATGCATATCCGGCTCCAAGGCACCACGGACAATGGCATCGCCGACTGCAAATCACCGGTCATACAGCTTGACGGGGCGGAACATGAGTATGAACTGACCTGCACCTACCGGACAGATGTGGAGCACTCTCGCCTGCATGGCGGCGCCTGGTTCATATTCTACAAGCTGGACGGCGACAAGAAGCTGGTGGGCGACTGGACCGGTCTACCGCTCAAGCAGTCCGCTGAGTGGACCACTGCGAAGACCGCGGTCAAGATCCCGGCGGGAACCAAGACGTTCCAGGCATGCATCCGGGTGCAGGGACGCAGGGGGAAGAGCCTGGATATCCGCAGTGTGTTTCTGAAAGAGGTGCTCTGACCCAATGACCGAGTGAGGCGTGACGCGACACTAGTCTTCCGTGTTCATCTGGCCAGCATGCGTTGTGCGAGGCGCGCGAAGGGACCGTTCGCGCCGTTGGCTAGGCGAAGCAGAATCTCTTTGGCGACACCGTCCGGATCGCCGCATTGCCAGAGCGCGCACGCAGCCATCAATTCGCCCACGCCACGGGTTCGCTTCTTGTCTTTCAGCAGTCGTGTCAGAGTGGGAATCCCTTTTGGAGTCTTGGCTGCTCCCAAGGAGACAACCAAGGCGCGGAACCGCACGGAGGTGTTGATGGCGCCCGCATCGGCTAGGGCACACATTGCGCCCATTTCCTGTGCTCCACCCGAGCGTCCCAACGCCCACAGCAACTGGGTGATCCGGTCCATTCCATCGGCTTCCCGCCGGTATGTGAAGTCTCCTTTGGCGATGCAGGCGTTGGCTTCCTGCACCAGTGTTTCGGCGCCATGCCTGTCACCCAGGACACCTAGAACATGGGCATATGCCAGTCGGTTTTTCCCCGTGGCGTTGTCGTAGGCTGCACGCAGCAGAGGGCGCGCCCGCACAGCATTCGCCATCACCGCCCCCAAGCCTTCGTAGCTGGATGGCAGACACTGGATTGCGCGTTTCAATGCCGCCGTGTCCAGCAAGGCCGAGTCCGTATGCGCGAGTGCGTCCTTGCCCAGTATGTTCGCCTCGCCCAGCGTTGACTGCAATGCATCCACATCCAGTTTGCGCAGGGGCTTGTCTGACCTGGCCGACATGGCCGCAGCCACTCCGGCGGCATAGCCAATATTCTGCAGATCCGGTTGCATACGCACAATGGGGAGCGCGTCCCGATGGACGCTGACAGCCAGTCCCACGACCAGAATTCCCTTCAATCCCTTTGGCAGCAAACAGCGATAGGGGACATACCCGTGGAATTGGCGTCTGTGGTCGCTGGGCACTCGAGAGGGCATTAGCATGAAGTAGGGATGCACTTGATATCCGTGGCTGTCGTAGTCGCTTTTGGCGAGAGTGATGCTGTCGGGAAAAGTCCGGCGGTTGAGCACGTCAAGCCAATCCAGCTGGTACTCTCCGACGATTCGCCGCCGTTCGCGCGAGGCAATGATCTGACCGCGGTCGAACGCGCGGTTCGGGAACTTCATCATAGCCGCCGTGACATCCACCGGGTCGGCGGCGTCCACGGGGGCTCGGTTGCCATTGATATAGCTCGCTCCGATCTCCCGAGGTGGAATGTGCGACGTCTGCAGCGCGAAGAATGCGTCCACAAATTGCGTCTTGGCGCCCGCGATCGCCGCGATGTCCGCATTGCCAGTTCCATCGATGACCACGTCGGCCATGACGACGCCTCGCCCGAACGGGGTTGCCACCACGACTCCCGTTACTCGGTCGCCCTCGGTGACCGCACCGCATCCCAGCACCCCGAACCATGCCTCGCCCCCCGCTTTCTGCAGTTCATCAAGATAGAATCGCATGCGGATCTCAATCGGATTCTCGGGCACCTCGGCCGAAAACCCCACTCGGTTTCCGTACCAATACTTGCCGATCATCCCCAAGGTGCCGACACCGCCCAGGCCTTGCAGGCACTCGACGACTAGAGTCTTCGCGCCCTGTCTCGCGGCAGCGATGCCAGCGGGTGCCCCGGAGGTGCCTCCACCCACCACAACCACATCGTAGCGTCCAAATACAGGTAGTGAATGCCCCGGATCTCGCACCGAACCCCTGGGTGCATCCGGTCGCAAGCCGGTGAGTTTCTCCCGAATGGTGCCTAGACTGCCGGACGCGCCAGCATCTTCAGGGGCCACCGTGACATCCTGCGGGATTTTTCGATCCACAACCTGCCCGGCAACCACCTCGCCAAGGCGAGATCCAACGTTCACAAGGTATGCGGGACGCAGCAATTCCGCAGCGGAGGAACGTGGAATATCCATATGACCACCGAGAACCCACAGGCCCTCGACGCCGGCTGGCTGGCATGCTTCGAGGGGAAGTGCCCCCACCCCCTTCCATGACATTGCCCCGGGCGCGCGCGACACCACTCCGGCCTCGGGGACAAGCAGAAGCATGTCCGCCGTGTAGAGCTGGGTCGGGTTGTAGCATAGATCCCGAATCTTCTTCTCAAGCGCCATTCGCGAGGCGAGATCATCCCGCGTTTTCGTCACGATCGCATATTCATACCAGGCGGCGTCCGCATCCGTGACCTGACGTCCGCGCAGATCGTAGACCGTGACCGGAATCGGCAGCTTGCGCACCGTCAGACCCTCGCGGATTGTGGGTTTCTCCGCAATCACAACCCACCGTGCCGTCCGGGTCGCGCTCTCCGGCTTCCGGAACCGCGCGTGCGCCAGTCGCGCCAAGACGGCGTGTTCCGTGGCGTCAATCACGGCTTTTGCCCGGACAGCCTGCCGCCCCATTCTGTTGGTCATCACCAGCCCCGAAACCCGACCCGCGGAATCCGTGAGGATCTCTGTGGCGTAGCAACCGAAAAGGAATGTGGCGCCAGCGTCGCGCAAGGCCGTTTCGAGCGTCTTTTTCGCGTGCAGGGGGCGCACGGCTCGCGGGCCGTTCGTCACCGTGCCAGGGGTCTCGCCCACAAACTTGATGCTGCCAATCAGAATGCGTTTGGCGCTGTTGGCCCGCCGGACCTGCAGCTTCACGTATCGCAGCGATTGGCGCACCGGTATTGAAAAAACCTGTCGATCGCCAGCCAGAAGACACCGAAACCGCCCCAGGTCGTGCCAAGTGTCCCCATCGGCGCTCACCTGGACCAGAACATCCCTGGCCTCGAAATCACGAGGACGCCGAAAGGTGGTGACCGCAATTTCCCCAACTGCGGTGACCTGCCCTAGATCCGCAGAGATCGTGACATCCTCTTTGTACTGAACACTTTCGTGCTGCGGATCCATGGCCGTGCGCTCGCGTCGCAGTCGCGATGGGGGTTCCGTGTCCGGATGCCGTGCCTGGCTTGGCTGGTCGGCGGTGTAGGTGTAGTCCAGCCCGGGAGTCTCCTCGAAAAACGGGTCCGTGTAAAGCTCCCTGGCAAGCCTGCCAGTCGGTTTCTCCCCCGGTTTCAGCCAAAGCTGCATCGTTCCGGCAATGTCCTCTCCCAAGTAGTTGCGAGAGGTGATCAGCAGCACACTGGCGCCAGCGCGGGTTGCGGACTCCGCAGCCGCCACTGCGCCGCATCCGCCACCCGCAATGACAATATCCACATCATGCGCAATGGGAATGTCGCTACCATCCGCAGCGCTCAAGCACAGGCAGATCAGGACATATATGCAGCAAAGCAAAGGGGAGATCGGTCTTTTTTTCATACGTCTTTCCAGTGTCGTGTCATGCCTCAAACGTTGCATCGGGCCGTGCGCCGGAAGAGCTCCGCCCACGGGGTTGTCCTCTTCCGGAACAGGCCAATCCAAGGTAGCGTTTGAGGCGTGACGCGATCTTGCTTATGGCTGCTTCAGATTCTTTTGTTCGACGTTCGTGAACAATCACGCCCAAAGACGTGACATTGATTACCCCCTCGAAGGGAGTTGACGATCCGCTCGCTAAAGCATCACTGCCAC
>JAGLDW010000760.1 GCA_023145395.1 Lentisphaeria bacterium
ACTCGTTCACGCGCTCGCGCAGGCGCTTGTTTTCCGTCTCAAGCCGCTGTTGGCGATCTTCGATGCCGGGAAGTTTTTCTGCCAACTCGACGAGCATCCGAGCGGCCGTTTCCGGAGCGTTCCTACAGATATCCAGCGCTTGTTCGTAACCGATCATGCGCACAACTCCCGCCGGAAGTCAGGGATGAGTGGATAGAGATAGACGTCTTTGACGGTCGCCTGAATGCTGCGGTTTCGGTCGTTACGGGTTCGCCCCTGTGTCGCGCCCAGTCGCAGCCAGTTTGCCGCCCGGTAGCAGGTTCCCTTGAAACGGCGATCCACAAACGTCTCCAGCGCATGCACCGGATGAGCATACTTGGCCTGCCAGTCGGCGCGAATTCGGCGCGCGATCAGCCCCAATACATGACTGGCCAGATGCGGAATCGCGACCCATGGCAACACCAGAAAACGGGTATTGTTGGTCAACCCCTGCAGGTTGCGCTGACGCGCGGCCTTATCCCATTGCAGAAAGGCATCGCGATCCGCGCACTTCCACGCCGCTGAGCCGAACAGCGCACAGGCCACCGGACGCTCGTGTCGGTCGCGGAAAAGATAACGCAGGTTCTCGCCCACCGTGTTGCGATGACCAAGATAATGGTAGCGAGCCAGCAGGGTGTTGAACAGCCGCACATCCGGCGACTTCGGGACGACGATCTTTACGAACAGAGGCTGCAAATCGCTCAGGTTGCCGCGAATCGGTTCGCTCGCATGGTTCACCATAGGCACACGACGATTACGGAATGCGTTGGATGATGGCCGCTGCCGTACAGGCAACTCGATGAATCCTCGCCGCTCCAGTTTCAACAGAAGGGTACGCGCTGCCATATCTTTGATGCGTCCCTGGGCGTTGCGCCAGTCCCAGCGGCGGCAGAGTTCCTCGCTCAGCCGTGTGCGACCCCACTCCCCATGCTCGACCATCAGATCTCGGATTAACCCGATCTCGTCCGCCGTGATGTTCCGTCCTTGTATGACCATGCCTTCTTCCATGGCCAACACCGTAGAAGATCATCTGATTCGAGTCCAGCAGAAAATCAGAGTTTTTCTGTTGCATTCGGGGGGGGGGGGAGACTACTCTCCTGTCACTGGTAGCGCCATGGTGGGGCTACCTGAGTAGT
>JAGLDW010000761.1 GCA_023145395.1 Lentisphaeria bacterium
TGCCCTCAAAAAACGTGCCATCCCCGTAGAAGATCCAGCTGTCTGGGGCAAGCATCTTCTCGTACATGCGCACGATCGACTTCAGTGTCTCGGTATCCCCCAGGAGCGCGGCGCACGCGGCCACGCACCAGTACGAGTAGCCTTGATCCTGGATGCTCTGTGTGCCGAGATAGCCTGCGGCACCGAAACTCTCGGAGAAGTAGTCACGCGTGTACTCGATCAGATCCCGATCAATTCTCGCGCATTGCTCCGCGGTCAGCACGCCCGATTCCCGGATAAGGTCGTAGCCCGTGACAATACTCTTCAGCATCCCGGCCTCTCGGAACTTCCATCCGCAAATCTTACCGTAGTAGGGGTGGTTCCCCTTGAGCCAGACGTTGGCATTGACCTTGTTCATCCGATAGCCACGGAAGACCTCGGCCATCCGTTCCACGATCACAGCCACCTTTTCGGCGCACTTCGAATCTCCCTCGATTTGGTAGACCAGTCCCAGCGCGTCACACTCGTTCGCCACGCGCGTCAATCGCATGGTGCGCAGCACGGACTGCACGTTCCATGTTTCCGAGGTGTCCTTCGGATCATAAGTCCAGGTTGTCTTGCAGCTCTTGCAGCGCAGAGCGTCTCCATTGTTGACAAGCTCGTATGCGAACCAGGGGCCATTGCCGCAGTTCGGGCATTTAACCGTGATCAGGGGAGTCTGCTCGGGAATGAACGCGCGAAGACGGTCGCGATCCATATCCGAATACTGGGCAACTCGCAATCGGATGCGGCTGTAGGCTCTCCTCGCCCACGCATGCTGGTCGATGTTCCGCTTGGCCCGAGCGATGTCTTCGGGTTTGTAGATCGTGCATGGATCATGTGGGGAGGCACTGGCTAGAGTCGACAGCCCGATCATCGCGACTAGCAGAATGGAGCGGGCGCATCGGGCGGTCTGCTTAGTCACACTCATCATCAACACTCCAATCCCAGCAGCCACATGGGCACAGCACAGCTAGAACAAGATCTTAGCACCGACAAAGTATCGGTCTTAGAACTGCCATTCTGGGACGGCGCTGCCAGATGATAGAATTTCCTCCACGTAGCAGCCAGTCTGGGGCACATCGGGCTCTGGACGTCCTCGTGTAGGCAGGCGGTAGGCCTTGACCCGGTAGGCCAACAAGCCATGCCACTGGCCATCGGCCAGGCGCACGGTGGCGGACGAGGGATGATCGACGACCCAAAAGGTCTCTTTCGGGCGTGGTCCAAACTCCTGGGTGCAGTCTCGGATGAGGCGGGGGCCGACCAGACTCGCGCCGTCGATCGTCCAAAAGCATAGCCGGGTCCGTTTCCTGCCACGCAGGTTCGTTACGATGAACGGGAGCCCACAGGCCGTGCGACTGATGCTCACAGGCGACGAACTGCGCACATCGGCCTGGCGCACGACCTCTTGCCATGTCTTGCCGGCATCGACCGACCGCCAGACAACCACCGTGCTAAGCTCCTCGCTTCCCGGGCGAGTGGCGAACAGGAGGGAACGATCGGCCACGCGCACCAGAGTGGGTTCCGAACCGAGACCGATAGGCACGAATGAAACGGCGGTCCATTGCTCGTTCCGCCATTGCCAGCGACATACACCGCTCTTGTACTTGCCATCGCGTTGAGCGAGCACCGGCAGCAACAAGTCGTTGCCTTCGGGAATCGCATTCGTGAGGCCTTGTGTGACCAACTGCCATCCGGCCGGCCCCGCCGCCGGAAGCGGCGACGGCCCCACAAGCTCGCGTTTGACCACTCGGAATTGCGCTCCATCATATCCCAACTGGACCACTTCCACATATCGCACAAACGGCTTTGTCCAGGTGAAGAATCCCTTGCTGTCCACCTCGAACGACAACGCCTGACAGATCCCAAATCCCCGGCCCTCGCCCGGATGGCGCGAGCCATCTGCCGCCTTGGCGCCAATCGGCCAGAATCCGCCGGCCATGGGAAATTTGACGACCAAGCGCTCTTCGCCGGTTGCTGCATCGGGCAGCATCTGATTCCGGGAGACTGCGAACGGCTTGGCTGTGCGCAACGCGCGCAGGTTGTCGAAGACGAGCAGGTCCGTGCCATCCTCGTAGTCGGAATAGCCCGGACCAATGGCGCGCAGATTGCAGAAGATCGCGGCCTCGGTGCCCGATACCTGCAGAGGAAACCCCATGCCGTAGCGAGCCGGCTTGTTGCCCGTGGTCTCATGCGGCAGGGATACATCCGGCGGACCGTGCGTGATCATGACAATATCCGCCGTGGCTGCGGAGGCGATCAGAAATGCGAGGAGTGCAATCATAGGTCCTACGTCCCTTCAAATATGACAAGTGTTCCCAACAGAGGTCCCGATCAACTGGGCCTGCCAATTCACACAGAATGCCGATCTGCGAGTGCAGCCACAGCATAGCGCCTGATGCGGAAGGGGGCGAACACGGTCCGCCCCGAGAAAGCGCGGAACAACAGAGCCCGGAACGACAGTGATGGGTCAGCACGGCCGCGTTCATGCTTGACCCGCGCCTGCGTGATCCGGCACATCGACAAACACCTTGGCAATCTCCTTGAGCGTAATCAGATAGACACGCCCCTCACCCGGACCAAACTGGACTTTGAAGCGCATTCCCGCTTGCAGTATGTTCCGCGGAAACGGCACCTGTTTCCACTGATTGCCCGGTTCATCACATGGTAGCAGACACCCTTGTGTTTCGATTCGCAACGGGCGAGCCATGACGGGTCCCTTCAGTCTGCAAACTCTCCACCAGTATGCCTGGCGCCAAAGTGCAAGTCGTATCCATGTGTTGATCGTTGAGGTGTGACTCCGTCCCCTCACTGTTGGAGTCACAGGCACCGAAAATGTCCTCGGCACCCCTTTCGGGACAGGATCCAGCCACGATCTATTGCACGTGGAACGTGTGCTCGGACTTCTTTCCGCTGGCCAGATCGGTGGCACGCAGGATCCAGGTGCCAGGCTCGTCGTTGGCCGCCAGATCAAGCATGAGGGACACGGATCCGTTCTTGGCGCCGTAGTAGCCGCTCCGCTCGGCGGGCTGTCCCCTGGCGTCGAGCACCTCGATCCGGACAGGCACAACTGCCGCTAGGGGCAGTCCACCACCATCGACCACACGCACGGCCACGTTCATGCTTGACCCGCGTCTGGCGTGATCCGGCGCGTCGACAACCACGTTGGCAATCTCCTTGGGCGTAATCAGGTAGACACGCCCCTCTCCCGGGTCAAACTGGACCTTGAAACGCATGTCCGATTCGCTCCGAGTCACTTCGACAGGCCTGTGGGCGAGGAGGTCATAGACCGCGCCCTGTCTGCGGCGCACGGTCAACGTGGCCGCATTGGGCAGCCCCTTCTCCATCACGAGCCCGTACTGACCCACATACGTGCCGTAGGTGCGCTTGTCGTTGATGGCGAACAGGTATTCGGCTTCGCCAAACTGCCGTCGGCGCACGACCACGTCGGGGTTGTCCGATTCCACGTGCCGTGTGTAGACGGTATCGAGTTCCTCGCGCAGCGCGGCAGCCAGCGTCTGCAGGGCGGCCTTGTCCTCGCGAGCATTTTTCGTGCGCGTGTGGCTCGGCACAAGAATATCGGGGATGAGGGCCGGCGCCAACCGTTCGTCGGCCACCACAATGCCACCGGCACGTTGGAACTCGACGATTTTCCGAGCCACGCTCCGGGTCAGCACGACACAACCGGGCATGACCAGCACGCGCACGCCGTCCAGCCCATCGCGCTCGACGGCCTCCTCGAAGAGAATGCGCGGCTGGAGTTGGGCCCACTGCAGGATCAGGTGCATATCGGCTTCCCAGGTGTTGCTCCAGCCCCGCGTGCCGGACGTGGCGAAGATCTGCGAGGTGCCACTGCCCAGGATGGCCACCTCGGAGACCGGCGGATCGGGCACTTGCAGGAGCATGGGGCCCAGTGGGCGCACAACCGCGCGCGTAAGCGCGGCGAGACGCTTCCTAGTGATGGGATTTGTGTAGCGATAGTGATGTGCGGCGCCCATGTCCACAAGCGATCCCCAGCCGTGGTACATGATGCCCTTGACCGGACGCGCCAGCTCGCTCCATAGCGCGATCTCCAAGTGATCGGGCGAGATGGTCACAAATGCCGCGTCCGGGATATCACGCTCCCATCCGACCCGTTTTTTCTCGTCCTTGGGCAGCTGCGGTTTCGGGGCCGTCAACTGGCGGTACCAGATGATCTGAGTCATCTTCATGACCTGCTGGCCCGGCCGACCGGCGGCCATGGCGAACAATTCGTCAGTGGCCTGCCCCACCTTGATCGGGTCCGGATACGAGTAGGTCCATTGCGACAGGTAGTCCACCTCGCCACCCGAGCCCCAAATGCAGGGCACGCGCACAGCCGGATCGTAGAATGTCCACAGGTCGTCACGCCCGGTGCTCTTCAGCCCCTTGTGCACCTGGGTGTGCAGGTTGTTCCAGCCGTCGCCCTCTT
Organism: Lentisphaeria bacterium; assembly: GCA_023145395.1. Lineage (GTDB taxonomy): Bacteria > Verrucomicrobiota > Lentisphaeria > Oligosphaerales > Lenti-02 > JAGLDW01. The sequence goes on from JAGLDW010000761.1 coordinate 4,469, forward strand.
TCCAGAACCAACGGTAGTATTTCAGAATCGGATCATCGTCGGGGATGATCCGGTCGGCCGGAAAGCCGGGGATTGCCGTGTAGTGTTTGTACTTTTTCCACTCGACCGTGAGTGGTATGTCAACGCCCGCATAGCGCTTGTAGGCTTCGTGGTCCTCCTTGTGAAAACACACGTTTGTGTGACCGCGCACCTCGGTGTGGATCAAGGCGGCATCCAGGGCGGGATAGTCGCCAAATGCCTGGGCCACCGATTGGCCAGCCAGATAGCAGAATTTTTCCGCCCTGGGCAATTGTCCGCACACATCCGCTTTCGTGCGTGGCTTGCCATCGCGTCCAATGCGTTTGAACTCATCCATTTTCATGAGAGCCCGACCCGGCGCGACATAGGCGACCACACCCAGCCCCTCCGCCATATGCTTGTCCAGATCCTCGCGTCGATTCTGGAGCTTGGCGTACTGGTCCACCGGCACGGGTTTGCCCGTTTCGAGCAGGAATCGGGTGTCGGTCAGGACGCGCAGATCATGGGTGAATCCCATCTCCTTGAGTTGTGGGAAATCGCCATGCCCCCACATGACCACGGGCATGACGTGTGGCAGTTTCCGCGGCATGATGGCAAGCACCACCGTCTGCGCGGCGGCGTACTGCCGACCGTCACCCTGGGCCTGGGCCGTCACTGCGACCTCGTAGGTTCCCGGTCGAAGCGTCGTGTCCACATCAATCTCCACCGTGTGGGTCTGCTTCGGCGCCAGACTCCTGACACGCACCTTCTTGCTCGTGCCAAAGCGAATATCGGCCGTCACATTGGCGAGGGGCTTGTCCGTGTTGTTCCGCACGACTACGGCAACGCGCACATCCTTTTCCATGCGATAGAACGTTCTGCGTCCGTTGTCCATTCCCACGTTGATCGACAACCCGCCCATGACGAGGCCCCGGGTGATGCGGATCTCATCGATTGTGGCTGCACACCCGTAGTACGAGCTGCCTATGCGGGCGCCGATCGCGAGGTCATACTTGGCTGGCTCCACCGATCCGCGCCCGGAGCGGGTGCCACCACCGATATCCTTGCCATCGAGGTAGATGCGAACCGTTCCGGCACCATCGTAGGTGAACAATGTGTGATACCACCTGCCGGGATCAAGCTCGACCTTCTCCGCCTGGTAGGCCTCCGAGCCCTTGCCGAACCAGAGCCTGACGGTGGGCGCCCATTTGTCGCCCGACGCGTTCAGCATGAACATGAACCCCGCGTTCGCCTGAGGAATGTCCTTCGCATAGTGATAGAATTTTGAATCGATGAGGAAATGCATCTTGTGCTTGGCAAAGTCTTCGGCGGGGTTAAACCACATCTCCACGGAAAATGCGCCTTGAGGTGTGAGCGCGGGCACACGCTGGACGACCCGGGCGCCGTCGGGCTTCTCCGGCGGCGAGGCGGTGCACTTCAACCCGCCTCCAAACCGGCCCTCCTTGACAATGCGGCTCTCGCCACGCAGTTTCAGCGCCTTTCCCGACACGTCTTCGAGCGGTTTGGGACCGTCGAACCGCCAGAACGCGACGACGTGCTCGCCAGTGACTTCCTCGCCGGTGTAGGGTTCTTCCCACCCCTGCTTCCTGCCCGGCTCGGCCGCGCTGGACCACAGTGCCAAGACCCAAACCAGGCAAGTCACCAAACTCAGGTATTTTCGTGTCTTCACGGGTTTCTCCTTAGAGTTCGCGCTCCACGGCGGCTCGGATCACTTGAGGATTTCAATGCGCACCGGCCTCCAGATGCCACCCCCGTGATTCGTGTTCATGACCCGCACGGTGATCTGGTTCGGCCCATCCCATTTAATTTCCTTGGTGATGTCGAGCCCGAACGGCACATCCCAACCCAGCGGGCCAATGTCCTGTTGGCCCACGTATATGCCGTTGACCCAGACCCACGCACTCTCATCGACACCCTCGAAATGGATCTCCACGGCCACGTGCTTCATTGTGGGCGGCAGGTCGATCGTACGTCGGTACCAGGATACACCGACATAGTCGTAGCCGGCCTTCTGCCAGACCTGTTCGATGGCGATGGTCTTCCACTTCGAGTCGACAAAGTCGGGCTTGTACCACTTCTTCAGATGGCCATCGCGGGCGCGATCCAACCGAAAGCGCCAGTCGTCAATGGGCAGCTTGATCGTCTTGACGAGCGTGACCTGGTGGTCGTAGTCGGTGCGATCGCGGATCAGCTTTGTGTCGCGGTGAAAGGGCCACGTGGTGCGAATGGCCGCAGCGCGGATGCCCTTGTCCTCGCTCTTCTGGGCGGCTCGGAGCAGCTTGTTCACTTCGCCAGTCCGCGGCTTCATGGCCACGAGCTGGTCAATGGCTACTCGACGCACTGTGGGGTCGGGATCGACCAACGCCTTGGCCAGATGCGGCGCCGCCTTGGCCCCAAGCAGAATGCAGATGCCCCTCAACGCCGTGCGACGCACGACAATGTCGCTGTTGTTCAGCGCCGCTGCCAACGCCTTCTCGGCGCCAGGACCGGCATTGAGAAGCAACCTCACGGCCGTGCGGCGCACGATGCCACTGGGGTCGCCCAAGGCGGTACCCAACGCCTCAATCGACGCAGAATCTCCGACCGGCAATTTGTACAGGGACGCCCGTCGCCCGAGCACCGGAAGGGTCGCGCCCCCCGGTTGGGCCGCCGCAAGCGCCACAGTCAGAACGCAGACAAACTCCACAGCAGAGATTCGCAAGAAACGAGGCATGGACACTTCCTCCATTCAGCATATCAACGGCAAAAGGCAGAACCCTACGCGACAATATCACATTTTTCCATTCTTTCCGGTTGTTTTCCCCGAAGCAAAGGGCATGGTCCAAGCATCCAGACAATGCGCAATCGATAGACTGCAAATCTGCTGGGAACACTTGTTCGACATCCCAGATTGAGCTAGAATGGTGTCAATGTTAGAGATCGCGGATTCACACAAGTGAGGCATGGGCCCCATGTCTGAGCAGTAGAACAACAAACGAGGCTTGGTGTCGAAAAACACGAATTCTCATGGAAAGAAAGAAGATGGAGAAGAAAATGAAACAGAAATCTCACGACAAACGGACGCGCTTCACACTCATCGAACTTTTGGTGGTCATCGCCATCATCGCGATCCTGGCGGCCATGCTGCTTCCCGCGCTGTCACAAGCGCGAGGGAAGGCTCGCCAAATTTCCTGTGTCAACAACGTCAAGCAGCTCATGCTGGCGGCTCTCATGTATGCGGACGACAGCGACGAGACGATTCCTTTCCTCGCAATTGCCGGACAGACCTACACCTTGCCCAATGGCAGTGCCAGGACTGGATACATGCTCTGGCACAGCCCCATCTACCCATACATCAACAATCTTGAAGTCTATGGTTGCCCGGGAACCGACTGGGCATACACGGGGGGATATACAGGTGGCGGCGACTACGGAATGAACAGTTTGGCCGATGGCTATTCTCTCGGACAGTACCGCAACCCCACAAGCGTCATGCTCCTCGGGGAGGCCAAACCGGTCACAGGTGACTCCTACAATTTGGATGGCGACGCAGGGGGAAGCAATTCTGAAATGATGGAGGTCAGCTGGCACAACCATGGCCAGAACAACGGCTTCATCGACGGGCACTGCGCGTACCGGAAAAATATTCAGATCCCCATCAGATCGACCTCCAGCAAGTACTGGTACGGGCTCTACACAGGGACCAATCCCTGACCTTGGCGGGTTCGGAACCTTGTCCCCCGAACCTTGTCCCCCGAACTCTGGAGCATGTCGACTGCCCCTCAGTTCGCCCGCCTACTGCTGCCATGCGGACAGCTCGAAGACGACTTCCTTCTTTTCCCTCAGCTTGGGAAAGACAATGCGGAAGCGATCCGACACCATGGGCTCGAATTCCGCTGTCGTTGTCGCCGATGCATAGTGATGGTGGCGAGGTGGGCTGTCCGGTCTCGTCTCGCCCTCTACAGTCCGCCAACCGGCGCCCTCGGGAATCTGGATGTCAAACACGATGCCCGGCGTCACGATCGCCCGAATGCGGTTGAACTCGATCGGCTTGCTTCCGCGGACCTCGATCCAACGCCCTGGGCTCTTGAAATCCTTCTTCGACCAGCCGGGGACTTTGGCTTTCGAGTATTTGTTGCCCACGACCCACTGCGTGCCCGGGTACCCATCGATCACCCGATACCAGATTTTCCGCCTGATTTTCTCAGGATCGGGAAATCCCCACGAGGCATGGAGCCGCGCACCGTCGCGGTAGGTGAACAAGGATGGATTGGCGGACCAGAACTCCGCCTCCATCCGCTCGACTTCGCTTCGGATGGCACCGAGCATTGGCAGAGTGTCCATGCCCGGCTCGAGCGAGGTGACATACAGATGCGTCTCCAACGCCGCGAACGTTTCATGAAACGTATCGTCGGCCGGATGCACGATTCGCCGCTCGGAGATGACGTGGAGTTCGCGGCCAGCCAGTCCGGGGATGGTCACCACTGCTTCCGTCTCTCCCAGATCCGCATTGACAGCCACAACGAACATGTTCTTCCCACGCTGGAAGGCGGCGACGTGGATCTTGTCGTTGCCGCAGGAGGGCGGACGTGCCGCCGCGCGTTCGGTCAGCCAGCGCTGCAGCACAACCACCTCGCGGATATGATGCTCGAACCCCCACCAGAACCAGGGAAACGCATTGCGCAGATAGAACCCCTGCGTTTGAAAGCTGTAGTAGAACAGCCCGCGAGCTCCCAACGTGATCGACAGCCACGGCATGGTGCGGATCTCGTCGAAGGTTGGCGTCCGCCGGAAGCCGTGCGGACCCCGCTGAAGCGTGGTGGTGAAATGGGTCTCATAGTTGTAGGCTTGGGGAACGAACCAGAGCGCGGAATGGGGTGCCTGGGCGGCGGCGCCATCGAGCATGTCGCGAATCAGCCCGTCCATGGGCCCGGGGATGGGGTAGTTGTCCACCATCATGGCATCCGATACGCCGTAGAAAGCTGTCTGGAAGCTGTTGTTGCAGCCGGCCGCTAAATGGTAGGGATCCTCCGTCCGAACCAGATCGCATAGCTTCAGAAGTTTGGCGCGTGGGCAATCGCCCGGGTTTGGTTCGTCGAACAGGTAGTAGCCAAGCAACGCGGGGGAATCCTTCAACTCATCGATGCACTTCAGGGCAGCTTCGCGGTCAAGATCCGGATCGTGGAAGATGTGCTGTCCGCGTTTTGTCTTCCCCTTGAATCGAGGCACGACGAACATCTCCGCTTCCTCGGCGGCCTTCATGTAGGCTGCACGCACAGGGCTATAGCTGTGGGCCGCATTGAACCCCATCCGCTTCAGGGCTTTGAGCTCACCTTGGGGGGAGGAGTACATGCCGAGAGGGAAGAAGGGTGCGCCATCGACCAAGGTGACTCCATCGTCGCGAAGTGTGATCTCGCGCCGCCCCCGGGGATACTGCTTCACCTTCAGCAACTTGGTCCAGAGCGCCTTGCCGCCCAGCATCGCGGCCATTTTCACCACAAGCGTCTCATTGTCCTTCATTTCCGGCCGGGGAAACGAGGCTTCGCCCGTACCGGCGGGGGTGTCGGCAGTCAGCTCCTGTGAGGCGATTTCCACGCCATCCTCCCGTTCGAGCGAGAAGCGGAGAGTCGCATGCCGCAACGCTTCAGTTGCCGTCCGGAACGTCCAGCGCACAGCAACACGGTTCTCCGGCTTCGTGTGAAAGAAGCCCTGGTGAAAGGAGGGGGATGTGAGGAACCATTCCACCGAACGAGGGTCGGGCAGTCCGAGCGCGTGCACTCGGACATTGTCCATGTGAATGACGGCTGGGTGGGGGGGACGTGTGAGAACAAGCGTCACACTCTGCACCGCCTCGAGACGCAGACCCGACTCGGCCGCCAGCCAGAGCGGCAGACGAATGGTCGTCCAGGTTCCGGGCTTGATCTTTCGAGGGCCGACCCAACGCCCATCCGGATCGGAGGTCAGCACCATTTTGACCAGCACATCGTCGTCGCTTTCGACATGGAGGTCGATGAGCAGTTCGTCGAACCGCCGCCAGTCGCGGGGGGCAGCCAAGGCATCGAGTTCGATTCCGCAGCTTGGCCACTGCGGCCTGCCTTGCTCGTATCGTTCGAACACCATCCTGAGAGATCGTTTGCCGTGCGAGGCCAGTTTGGCGGACATGGCGCATTTCGCACCCCCTCCTATGGTGAAAAGCGTGTCTTGCGCCGGATTTTCAAAGTCCGCGATCGATCTCTCCTGCGCGAATGCCCGGTTTGCCGGGGAAAAGGCCTGCAAGGCAAGGAGGACACATACCCACAGAGTTGGATTCCGTCTCATCACGGTTGGCTCACTTTCTTAGGGTCGGCGCGAAAATAACTTCACATTTTCCTGCTGTTCATTTTGGTTCCTGACGAGGCGCGAGCGAGTGGGCACACCACAGGTGTGTCCCTT
>JAGLDW010000762.1 GCA_023145395.1 Lentisphaeria bacterium
GCGGATTGCGGACAGCACCTACAGAACTGACATGCGCCCGCGCTCGCGTTTGGAGTTGGGACCGAGGGGAAGGTCGGGGTATAGTGAGAGCTACGCAACCCGGCTTCCCAGGCGTGGCTCCGCCTCGCGTCGTTTTTTGTTCAAGGAACCTCATGCACATCGCCGCCATCATCGCCATTCTGCTTGGTGCCGCGTTCGCACTCTTGCTGCTTCGGGGCAGCGCCTTGCGCAAAGGTGTGATTCTGATGGCGTTGCTTGTGGTGTTTTTGCTTGCCGGTGTGATTCCGGCTCGGGGGGGAGGGCAGGGAGTTGTGTTCCACACTCCTGTGTTCGCCGCTTTGGTCACCGCACTTTGCGGAACCATCCTCTGGAGTGTCTTTCGAATGCCCTTTCGCTGGAGGAAGCTGGGCTTTTTTCTTGTGCATCTGGGAGTGCCTGTGATTGTCTGCGGGGCATTTGCAGGGTTTCTCGGCGAACGCAAGACCCAGTTCGCCGCGCCCCTTGCCGTCGGGCATGAGATTCAGGAACTTCCGGGCCCGGATGACACTAACATCCCACTCGGGTTCGGGATCGCAGTGAAGGATTTTGATGTGGAGTTCCACCCACCTGTCTACGGGCTCTACAAGAGAGAGGGTGTCGCGGACGGAGGAGCACTGGGGGAATACCAGCTTGTGCGCGAAGTCCGCGTGGAGGGCGAGGAGCCGCTGGAACTTGGTGACGGGAGGGTGGTCCGCATCTCCCAGCTTTGCGACGACGATGGACACTGGGCTCGTCAGTACATTCTGGACGATGGCAATCTGCTCCAGATTACGCAGCAGACACCGAAACACTATCGCGCGACCATGACCATCTCCGACAAAGGAGACCCAGCGCAGGATTTTGCTCTGGCTGTAAACCACCCCGTGAGTCATCGGGGCTGGCGGTTCTACCTGATGAGCTACGATCAGAAAGAGCGACGCTACGTGGTGATCAGCGCGCGCAATGATCCTGGGCGGGCCATGGTCATCGCCGGCATCTGGCTGCTGATTCTGGGAACTGCGTGGATGTGCTGGCAGCCCCATGGAGAAACACATGCATCCGCTTGACGGCACCATCCAAGTGCTTCTCGTCTGTGGGGGAGCATTGTATCTCGCGGCGGGCTTCGCGTATCTGCTTCGTGCTCACGCGACACGTGCCTGGCCCGTTCTGTTCGCGATCGGCTGGATCGTGAACGCCTCGATTTTCGTGCTGAATGGTGTGGTCTGTGGACAGCCTCCCTTTGGAAACATGTATCATGTGCAGGTGTTCCTGGCACTGTGCTTTCTGCCGCTGTATCTCCTAGTCAGGAAGCGGGACGGGCTCGGCTTCCTAGTGCCTCATTTCAGCATCGCCTCGGCGCTCCCGTTGATTGGGGCGTGCTTCATGGAGCGGGATATCGGCTGGCACCGCATGCCCGCCCTGCAATCCCCGTGGTTTGTGCCGCATGTGGTCGGCTACATGGTTTCGTACGCTCTGGCCACCGTGGCGTTTGCCGTGGCCACGAGCACGGTCGCATTGTGGGCGTGGCGCGCTTGGACAAAGGCTGGCCGTCCATTCTCACCGGCTGCATTGCTCGCCATGGTCGCTTCCTGGCGGGGAACTTTCACCGTTGCGGAATTTGACCCAAAGGCCTGCTATCGCATACTACTGCTCGGCTTCCCGTTCATGACCTTCGGTTTGCTGTCGGGCGCGTTGTGGGCCGAGGAGGCCTGGGGTGTGTACTGGAGCTGGGATTCAAAGGAAGTCTGGTCGCTGATCACTTGGATGCTCTATCTCATCTATTTTCATTGTCGCCGTTCCAAACGTTTGCGCAAGTACGCCATGCCCGCGCAACTTCTGGCATTCACGGCTTTGATTGTGACTTTCTTGCTGGTGAATCTTCTGCCAAAACTGGGTAGTGCGCTGCATAGCTACAGCTGAGCAATTCGACTGTCAAGGGACTGACAATCATGAACATGGCGTGCGTGAGACGGATGGGCATCGCTCTGGCGCTGTTTGGCGTGGCTGGACAGTTGCTCGCGTGGAGTGGTCATGAAACGGTGGAGCACGGACTCCGCATCCTCATCCCCGAGATCGCGGACGTCGCGGAACCGCATTCGCCTACGAATGTCATGGTGACTTTGGAGAACCAGGGCGGCGAGGCAAAGCGGGGAGAAATCGAGCTGCGAGACCTCGTGGATGCGTGGGAGGCCGTGGGAGCAGCAAAGATCCGTTTTGAACTCGGGCCTGGCGAGTCGCGAGATTTTTCCTTCAAGATTGTCTCGGGCAGTCCTGTCTACGCCGCGCTCTATCCCGTCCATGCCTACGCGACATTTCGGGAAGGTGGTGGGAAGCGGACGGTCCACGCCGTGCGCATTTTCCGGGTGACCGCGACCTGCGCGAAGACTGTGTTCGGCGGCAAGGGCGGAATGTGCGTGATCTGCCATGGCAAGAAGACGGGAAAGGCGGAGGAGCAGGTGGAGCTTCCCCTGTTGACGTTGGTGCCGGACGGTGCGTTGGCGCTCTGGCGGGAAAATGAAGTTCGCGTCGGCTGGCGCTACTATGACCAGCCGATCGTTTGGAAACCCGTGGGTTGGAAGGGGAGCGACCCCGTCTGCCGGGGCAACATGACGACTCACACGGTCGTTCGCGGAGATGCCAGGGCTTGCATCAACATGCATCCTCCATGGCGCCCGGGTGGTGGCACGATTTGGTGTGATTTCAGAGTGCAATTGCCTGCAAGGGGGCCCGTCAAGTTGCGGTTCTCCAATGCGATTCGGGATCATGCCAAGACCGAGCCCGGCAGCGATGGGGTGCTTTTTCGCGTCTGGGCCTTCGAGGGTGGCACAGTGCCGGACCGGCCAGTCTTCGCACGATTCACGGACAGTAAGGTGTGGGAGGATGGGGAGGTCGATCTGGCCCCTTGGTTGGGCAAGACCATCACGTTGCGGCTCGAGAGTCACCCCGGACCCAATCATGACACACAGTGTGACAGCTCGTACTGGGGCGAGCCGTTGCTGGCCGCTGGTTCTTCGCTCACGCAGTCAGTGCAAGGTGGGGGAACGCTTCCCCCTGACCTCGTTGTGCAGGCCCAGGCGGTGGCGAGTGGACGTGTCGAGGCGGACAACCGGGAGACATTCCGTCTCGAGGGCGCGGCCGGTGGTCCTTTTGGCGTAGTTGTGAAGCCCGGACCGATGGGATTGCTGGACGGTTGGTTCGTGTTTGCGAGTGCGGACTCCGCAACCGCCTTTCGCGGTCTTGACGTGGAATTGTTGTACGAAAGCGTGGGGCGTCCTCCGGCCAGGCACATCTTCCGCAAGGTCATCGCGAAGATCTCCAGACGCGGAGTCCGCTATGTGCACAGAGTTGGCGACAAGAAGATCGAGATTTCTCTTCGTGCGGAGTCCGCGGGTCTGCGGGTTTCCGTGGCGTCCGACGAGCGGATCACGCGCTTGGGTCCCAACGCCTGGTCCAGTGTGGCGGACCGGGTGTTCCTGGGGCACGGGTATGTCATCGAGAAGCCGCAGGCGTTTCGAATGGGATTCGGCGGGCATAGCCTCGCGGCGAGTCACGTGGCGTTCGAGTTCGGAAAACTGGCGGTGCTGGAGGCGTCGGACACCCCGCCAAGCCATTTTGAGGTGGATCCAAAGCGTCGCATTCATGGCCTGTACACGCGGGAGGATAGCACGCTCACATTTGTCCCTGCCATCGGGGCGATGAATGCGGCGCTCGCCTACCGCCCGCTTTACGACAAGGAGCCGGCAGCCGGCGTCGAGCGTCTGTCGGGGCGCATGTGCTTCGACATCTGGGGTGGCTCGTTCGGACAGATTCGGGATCGGATGCGCCAGGCTGTGCGCCGGGGGCTTGTCGATTCGTTCCTCACCGTGCACAACTGGCAGCGCTGGGGGTACGATTACCGCCTGCCTGACATCTGGCCCCCAAACTCCAAGCGGGGGACAGTCGAGGAACTGCGGGAGCTCGGAGGCATCTGCCGAGACCAGGACATCCCATGGGGGCTGCACGACAACTACATCGATTTTTACCCCGATGCCGAGGAGTATTCGTACAAACACATCTATTTTTACAAGAATGGCGATCCGCACAAAGCCTGGCACAATCGTGGACGCGAGGCCTACTCGTACAAATGGCGCCCGGACAAGATTCTTCCCTTCGTCAAGCGCAACCTCAGGGCCATCAAGAAGGAAGTGGCGCCGACACACACATTCCTGGATGTCTTCACCTCGACCGGTTGCACGGATTGGTGGGATTGGGATGGCAAGCACCACTCCGGAGTCGAGACACGCAAGTATTGGGGAGAGACCTTCGCGTGGATGCGCGACTATCTCGGCGACGACGCGCCCACCACTTCCGAGGCGGGGCACGACCAGTTGATCGGCTACTTGGACGGAGCAGACTGTCAGTGGCTCACACTCGACTCCGAGAGTCGCAAGTTTGTCATCCAGCTACAATGCGGGGACTGGGAGCGCGTGCCGTGGTACGACGCCGTGAACCACGCCAATTTCATCCTGCACGGCGTGGGCTACTCCTCCCGGTACCAGGCGGGACGCTCACGTGCCGTGCACGGGATCAGCAGTGACGACTACATCAGCATGGAGGTTCTCTCCGGCCATGCGCTCATGGTGGATGCGGGCTGCTGGGGGCGTGCAGCCACGCGCAAGTACTACTTTCTACAGGATTTGGCCCGACGACTGGCGCTGCGCAATGTCGCGAGCTTCGAGTTCGTCGATGGCGACATCCATCGGCAGCGGGTGGCCTGGGACGAGGGGACCGAGGTATTCGTCAACCGGGGGAAGGCCGAGTGGACGGTGAAGGGCAGGACGCTTCCTCAGTATGGATTTCTAGCGCGAAACGGGGAGAAGTACGCCTCCGTCGAGAAAAAAGACGGGAAGTACGCCGAGTCTAGCCGGGGCGAATCCGGCTGGTTCTGCAATGCTCGCACGGAGAGTCCCGAGTGGGCGACGCGGGTGCTTGCGCGTCCTTTTGTCGAGGCATTCGACCCCCAAGAAAACGGCGTGTTCCGCTACGACTTCATGTGGGATGTCTCTGGAGAGCCCGCAGCCAACTGGAGGGTGTTTGTGCATTTCATCAACAAGAAAGACGAAAATACAGAGAAAATTGCGTTCCAGGATGATCATGAACCCTCTGTGGCTGTCAAGGATTGGAGGCCCGGCGAGGTGCGGACTCCGCGCACGGTGGAGATTCCAGACGGCGCGGAGGGAACGTATCAGATGATGGCCGGGCTCTATTCGCGGGAACGTGGCCGGGCCTCTCTGAACGGTCTGGACGGAGGAAAGAGCAGAATCCTGCTGGGAACCATTCGAATCCAGCGGCGCCAGGGCAAGGTGGCAAGTGTGACGTTTACGCCTCCGGTCGATTCGGGCAGTGCCCCCGAGGTGCCCCCCGTAAACCCACCGGGAACAGTGGTTGATTTTGGCTTTGCGAAGACCGATGGTGCATTCCGGATCGAGGCGGTCGAGAATGGATTGCGCGTGACTCCGTTGCCAAAGAGTCGAGACTTCTCTCTCACGCTGCGCCTCCCCGCGTTGACCGGGGGCCGAGCTGTGACGATCAGGTCCGTCACGATGATCCCAGAGGACCAGTCTGCGGAGTCCGCAGAATCGAAGTTTGTGCAACGGGGAGGCGAACTCATGTTCCGGCATGTCCCCAGTGCATTCGCCTATGACATCCGCTGGTAGTGAAATCTGGGTTTGCGGTGTTCGCACGGTGGCTTCATTTGTGATTCCCGATGAACTGGATGGATCGGTCACAGGCAAGAACCAAGCCGCCGCAGGCTTGCACAACTTTCGTGCAACGCGCAGGCAGTTGTCCAAGTGGTGACATGGCGCCGCTTGCGGCGAACACATCCATTCTGCCGTCCGAGTCCAGAACGAGGGTTTCGCTTCCGAAGGGCGCCACATGATCCACCGCCCGTGGACGAAGTGCATGCCACAGCGGCTGTCCATCGAGATCGTAGCAGAGAACAAACCCCTGGCTGGTGCCCGCAACCACACCTGTGCTGGCCGACAGGATGTGGATGCCATTGACTCGTCCGCCTAGCTGTTTCATCCACAGGCGGGGATCCGATCCGGGCGCAGTTTTCTTCTCCCCGGCACCGTCAAGATCAATCCGCGACATGTCGAAGAGATGTAGATTGTTGCCTCGGTTGGCGCCACAGGCCATCAAAGGACGATCGTTGGCAGACCCGAAACTAAGCGCAGTCATGTTGCTCGTCCAAGTTTCGACATCGAGGGATGCGCACAACCGCCCGTCGGGATCCCAGATCCGGCATGCGGCCGTGTCCGAGAGAATATCTCCTCCCACGACTGCGCGGTGTTTTCCTGAGCCATCGACATCGAAAACACGAACTCGTCCTGGCACTCCCTCGTTGTAGCGTTGTCGCCAGATCTCGTTGCCTGCTCCATCGTAGCCCCGCATCTTGATATCCCCGCAGCCAACGGCGAAGAACGGCTTGTCGGCATCCATGCCCCCGGCCACCTGAACTGCCATCGGCGTCGGCAGTTCCCACCATGGCCAGGGACAGGGCTCACGCTCGATGCGGGTGTGCCAGACTATGTTTCCGTGGAGGTCGAGAGCCGTGAGCAGATCCGGCCCGTGTCCCACAACCAGCATCGGCGAGTCCACTGGTGCCGTGCCGATGTCGTGCACGGAACCCGACATGGTCATTGACCAGCGTTGGGTGCCATCCGGATCGAGCAGCAGCACCGTGCCATCCTCGCTGCCGACCGCGACACCGCCACCGGCGACCGGGCAAAGCGCGGTCACTCGGCTCTCGCATGCGAGGAACTCGCGCGCAGTCCGCTGGCTTGGCGCACGAGCCGGAGCGGCCGTTGCCGGGGGAGGGGACCCGCGCCGACACACTTCCAGGCGCCTGACTTCATCGCCTTCGACGATTTCCAGAGCCCCACCCTTCTCCCTCAAGTGGAGTTGCTGGTCCGTCGCCGTGCACAACTGAACAAGATGTGTCAGAGATACCGATTCTCCGGCCTCGAGCCTGACAGCGCGTCGCGACACGAAGTCCATGAGCACCACGTCGTCCGTGTGGTACCTGCGTCGCCAGAGACTCTGGTTCTCGGCGGATTTGTAGCGCAGGTGAACGGGATCCCGCAGCATGTGGCAGGTTGCCTCCTGTTCAAGACAAGTCATGCGGAGTTCGCAGTTTCCGGCCGTCGGGCTCTGCCTGCGGCACACGGCCTCGCGTCCCGACAATTCGATTTCCGCCGGAGTGCGCAGGTGCGATTCGACCGCAAAATCCCCCGGTTGGCGTGCGATCACCGTGTCCCGGATCACCAGACAGCTGCCGACCTCCAGAAACAGTTCGCGAACCCAGTCCGCGCCGGCGCATCCCTTTAGTTTCATCCGCAGATACGTGTTGCCGGAATCGTCCGCGGTGTTGGCTTCCAGAATGGCAAAGCCCGGGATCACACCGCACTCACCGTCGCGATTGACCGTGACGATCGAGTGTGCTTCCGGCGCCGAGCACACGAAGCTGTCCTCCGAGACGATCAGCGACAGACCGAGACGGCTGTAGTCGAGAATGCCTGCCGCGTCGGCGTAGGCGTGGGATCCTCCCCCCAGTCCATCGAGCAGCAGGTAGTCGTCGTCGATGCCCCAGCCACTGCGCACCGCCAGTTTGTCGAAGCACTGTTCAATCGGAGCGTCCGGCGCCGTTTCGACTGCTCCCACCGCCTGCGCGGGATCCTTGTCCCAGATGTTGTACACCAGGGGATCCACCGGCACCACAGTGGTCCCGATCATGTCCGTTGGCTCTTCCGGCTGCACGCCGTCGGCGAAGGCGCGCGCGGGGACGCCGAGACAGATCAGCCGCCGGTTTGCGTCCGCCAGGTTGTGGACGAAATGGCAGCGTCCATCGCCATAGTAGGAGCCGGCCATCCGAAGACTTGGCCCCGGGAACTGCCGACGCAGGTCCGAATCCCCGGCCGACACCAGCCAGCCTTGGTTGTTCACGACAGCCATTGCGCACTCCGCAGCCGTGCGCGCGCCCCCCTCCTCGAAGTAGCGGTGCTGCGGATCCCGCAGCGCGTAGTCCAGCATCGCGGGCTGCGACAGCCACCAGCCGTGGCACAGGCCGTCGCACAACGGTTTCCACGAGGATCCGTAGGGTGCGAACGCCATTTTGGTGGCGGCCTCCCATCGGTCCGGACCCGGCAGTTCCGGGTAATGAGTTCGGAAGTGGTCCGCCGTGTAGGCCAGTGCCAGGGCGGGGAAAAGCTCGTGGTTCTGGCGCGGCGTGTGCGGACTTCGCACTCGCGGACAACGCTCAACATGCCGATAGCCCTCCTCGCTTTCGGCCCAGCCATACAGGAATTGGGTGATCGCCAGCCGTTCGTCCTCGCTGAACAGATCCATGTGCTCGATCAGCAGCAGAGGAATGATGCGGCTCAGACTGAACAGATGAGTCTGGACGATCTTCTCGGTCTTCTCATAGCCACAGGCGACGATGGCGCGCCACGACTGTCGATAGGCCTCGCCCAGGGATGGCTCGCCAGTGAGATAGTAGAGATACCCTTTTCGATCGCCAAGCTGCGAGTTTGCGATCTGCCAATCGGTCTCCGGCAGCTTGTCCTCGCGGAACTGGTTGGCTTCGGCGTCGGCGAGTGGCAGGCGCGTGCACTCGACGGTTTTCAGGTGGGGCAGTTCGTCTCCGACCACGCTGATCAGTTCTGTTGCTGCTCTGTCGGCGCCGGCTTCGTCGCTGTAGCCGACCAGAATGACATTGTGCCCAGTCCCGAATGGATCGCACAGTGTTCGCAACTCGTACCCACCGGGCCCCGGATACCACAGGTCGGTCGCGCACAGGAAGCGGTAGTAGAAGTCACGCATGCATTCGCTGTCGGCCAAGTTGCCGACCACGAAAAGTGGTCCCCGAGCCTCAACCATGCACTCCGGCGATGGGTTGTCCCGGAGAACGGCACTCAGACCCGCAGCGCGCAACGCCTCGTGAATCCGTCCTGCGGCGCATTTCCCGTGGGTGCTCGACGGTGCCACGACCGCGATGTTCGCCACATTCGCCAGCACTGTTTTCGGAACGATCCGGCGGGGTCTCTCAATCATCGCCATTGGCTTTCTCTCGTTTCCTTCAGCTTCGGAGCGGTTACATTGCCGAGTATGCGGTTTCGTTCTTGTCATGGTGAAGTCGCATCAACGTGCAGAACTTCGGTCAGGTGACATGCAAGAGTATATCTCCTCTTGCGTTCGTTGTCCGTGCCGACCCTAAAGAGTATTTGAAGGATCGATTAGCATGAAGATCATCTCTCTCAACATCGAGTTTGCGAAAAACACGACGCCTGCGGAAACCGCATATGCCTTCCGGCCCCTGCAAGCGGATGCGGTTCTCTTCAACGAGGTGCCTGGTGGCGACTGGACTGCGCGCGTGGGCGCGGAACTCGGCATGGAGCATGCGTATTGCGGGAAGATCTCGTCGGCCAACCATGTGGACAAGTACAAATCCATCCTGAGTCGAACGCCGCTTTTCGAGACAAGGGAGACTCTGGTGGAGGGGACAGGCTGGAATCCCATCTCGGTGGTCCGCGCGAAGACGACGATCGGCGCAACCACCATCGCCCTCTATGCCCTCCATATTCCCGGACGCCCCGAGCGGGAAGGTAGTGCCTGCGACTTTCTGGCCGGAACGATCATGCGGGACGAGCCCTGCGAGAATGTGATCGCAGGCGGAGACTACAACAATCTGCAAGCAGACGAGCCTCTGGCCGCGATGCGAGATGCGGGATTCTGCTCGATGTGGAGCGAACTGGACATCGACACAAGCCAGCTATTCACCTACAACGCCATGGATCCGGAACAGCGCAGCGAAGTCATCGACCATTTCTTTGTGCGTTCGGACACGGGCCTCCGCATTGTCGATGGTGGTGTGGTCGAACTCGCCACCCCCCTGGCCGATCACAAACCCATCTGGATTGAACTGGTCTGAGACACCTCCCCCTCCTTCCCTAGGGTCGGCGCGGAAATAACTTCACACTCTGAGTTTTGTTTTGAGGATTGCTGATGCAAGGCATCTTTGGAGTGCGCAGGCCTGCCTGCGCTTTCCTGCGGAGATGCCTGCGCCGACGCCGGGACAACGAAAACACTTGGCACTGACAAATGCGATGCAAGGTCATTTCGCAGCAAGTATCAATACGCCAATGTCTGTGGTAGGCCAGTGAGCTGAAAAGCATCGTCCAGCAGATTTGAGGCGACTAGTGTTTCACTGCGCGGGCCGGGTTGCCGGCCCCCGACGAATACCTGGAGCTGGCCGGGCTCCAGGACACGCCTGCCTGCATCGTCGATCAGCGACATGTGTCGCGGCGTCAGCGTAAAATGCACGACTCGGCTCTCCCCCGCAGTCAATTTCACGCGTTCGAATCCGCGCAATTCGTGCCGTGGGGTCTCGCTGGATGCCTCGGGATCCCGGAGGTACAACTGCACGACCTCATCGCCATCGCAGTCTCCGATATTGGTGACCGTGATCGATACGTCCACGCTTGCGCCCACGGCCATCTCTCTGGCGCTCAGCCGCAGGTCACTGTAGGCGAACTGCGTGTAGCTCAGTCCGAAGCCGAACGGATAGAGCGGCTCGCCCTCGAAGTAGCGGTACGTGCGTCCGGCCATGGCATAGTCGGTGAAGGGCGGCAAATCATCCATGGACTTGTAGAACGTGACCGGCAGACGGCCCCCGGGGCAGTAGTCCCCAAAAAGCACCTCGGCCACGGCGCGCCCGCCTTCGCCACCCGGATACCACGCCTCGACAATGGCCGGCACATTCGCATCCGCCCAGGAAATGGCCACGGCGCTGCCGTTGCACAGCACCATGACGATGGGCGTGCCCGTGGCGTGCACCGCTTCGAGCAATTCCTGCTGGCAGTCGTACAAGTCGATGCGGACACGGTCTCCACCTCCGTCGGAGTTGGCCACATCTCCCTCTTCACCTTCCACACGTGGGGACAAGCCCATGCACAGGATGACGACGTCGGCACGTTCGGCGGCGGCCACGGCTTCGCCCAAGCGGCGATTCCCCTTGCCGACCCAAGGCGTGCCGGGCTGGTCAAAGAGCGAAGAACCCTCCGCGTACCAGACTCGCGTGCCGGGCTTGACCGCATTCTGGATGCCCTGGAGCAAGGTCACATGCCGCGACGGCGTGCCGAAATAGTTGCCGACGAGAACGTCCATCGAGTCCGCGTTGGGCCCGATGACGGCGATGGATTTGATGGCGTTCCGGTCCAGGGGCAGCATGTCGTCGTCGTTCTTCAGCAGCACGATGGACTCGCGCGCCATTTCGAGCGCCAGAGCGTGGTGCTCCTCGCAATCGTTGACCTCGTACGGAATGCGGGTGTAGGGGACCTCTTCCGAGGGGTCGAACATGCCCAGCCGCATACGCATCGTCATGAGGTTGACCACGGCCTGGTCCACGAAATCCTCCTCGAGCAGTCCGGTCTTCACTGCCTCCTCGAGGTCACGATAGACCTCGCCGCAGTTCAGATCGCAGCCCCAACGCACTGCGGCAGCCGTTGACTCCCGGCCGTCGGCGGTCACTTTGTG
>JAGLDW010000763.1 GCA_023145395.1 Lentisphaeria bacterium
CGCAGAATGTCCTGGATAAACCTCTTGCTGCAGCAGCAGGGCTCCCCGTTGATGCGGTTGTAGGCGCCCATGACCGAACCGACTTCGCCCTCAATCACACAGTCGCGGAATGCCACCAGATAGGTCTCGCGCAAGTCTTTTTCGCTTACTTGGACATCGAACTCGTGCCGCTCCGGCTCTGGACCGCTGTGGGCGGCGTAATGTTTGGCGTTGGCGCATACTTTCAGGTATTTTGGATGGTCGCCCTGAAGCCCGCGGATGTAGCCGATGCCCAGGCGCGCAGTGAGGAACGGACACTCCCCGTAGGTCTCGTGACCGCGCCCCCAGCGCGGATCGCGGAAGATGTTGATGTTGGGGCTCCAGTACGTCAAGCCCTGGTAGATGCCACGATTGCCCTGCCTCGCTGACTCGTGATGTTTCGCACGTGCTTCGTCCGATACGGCGGTGCCGACTTGTTTGAGCAGGGGAATATTCCAGCTGGCAGCCATGCCGATGGCCTGCGGAAAGACGGTGGCGACCCCCGCCCGGGCCACGCCGTGCAGACACTCGTTCCACCAGTTGTACTCGTCGATATGCAAATGCGGGATCCCGCTCGAGGCGTGGATCATCTGCGACGCTTTATCGCGCAGTGTCATGCGGGACACCAAGTCCTCGGCACGATCGCGAAACGACAGCGAAGTGTCGAGATAGCGAGGAGATTCTGGTGTACTCATCTTTGTCCTTCTGCTTTATCCGATCAGGGATCGCGGTCTCGTGTTGCCCGGTGGCGCTGTACGTTCAACGCTTTCCACTGCAGCAGTGGATGTGCACGGATTCGGCCTGCCAGCTCGGTATCGGCGGTCAGGAGTCCCGGCTCGATTTCGCCGTGGTCGAGGAGATGATCCAGGAACTCGGTTTCTTCGGCGGTGAACGGCAGCAGGTAAGACAGGCGTTCGCGGCAGGTGGCGATCATCCGCTCCGCCCAACCGGGCTGGAGTGATTCCCGGATCGAACTGCTTAACACTGGCAGGAGGTGGTTCGCCAGTTCGTGAGGAT
Source organism: Lentisphaeria bacterium (assembly GCA_023145395.1). Lineage (GTDB taxonomy): Bacteria > Verrucomicrobiota > Lentisphaeria > Oligosphaerales > Lenti-02 > JAGLDW01. The sequence continues at coordinate 1,036 of JAGLDW010000763.1, forward strand.
CGCAGTCCACATCGTCCAGGGAGATGGTTCGCCAGTCGCGACGGTTCATGGATCCATACAGGACGAAGGCGAGGCGCAACTGGCCGGGGTCAAGCTTTCCGCCGATCAGCAACTGGTGTGCATCGAAGAGGTCGCGGCTGGCTTGGCGGGCGAACAGCGCCGCCAGCTTGCCCGCTGCCAGTTCGTGAAGGTTGAGAACTGGGATGCTGGCGGCGGAGTAGCTTCCCACGGCTACCGAATCAACCGAAGCGACTGGCCATAGGGGAACGCGAAACATGAAATTGAGATCGACTTCCAGATTGCCGCTGCCGCCCAGGGCACTGGCGTAACGCAGACGCCATTTGCCGCCTGCGTGGTCGCCGGGCACACGGGTCACCGACAGCTCTTCACGTTGGCAGATGGCCTGCATAGCCCGCTCGACCTTTTTTCGGTCAGCCAGCATCTCCGCGCGGTCACTCGCGCCGATGTAGTTCAGGTCGATGTCCACTGAAAGACGCGGCAGATCGAAGCAGAACAGGTTGAGTGCCGTCCCGCCTTTCAGGGCGAGGCGTCCGGCCAGCGCCGGATGCCGTTGGAAGACGTTCAAGAGATTCAACAGGTGGATGACCTTCTCAAGCACTTCCGATCGGAAGCCGGTGGCCTCGGATTCGGCCATCAATCGTTCGCGCGACAGCCTCATATCTCGGTCTCCCACACCCGTGCCAAGATGTTCTCGGGCACGATCAGATTCCAGTCGGCGGCCAGACGACCCGTCGTGCCCGGCTTCATGTAATGCGGCTGACGCGGCCGGGTTTCCTTGAGTCTGTCAAGCTGGCTGTCATCGACCATCAGTTGCTCCCGATGCTGTTCAAGGAAGAAGCCGACTCTTGCGGCCGTCGTGGCGTTTCCGAGAAGGAGCGCATAGTTGACGACTTGCTGGATGTCGTAGTATTCGACGGACTCAATGGAACGCCAGATCTCTTCCCAGCCGCCACCGAGGTCGGGTCGGTCGAGCACATCAACCAGTGAACGTTCCAATGAGGCGACCCGGATGTCGAGACCCTGCCGATCGACGGTCTCGGCACCGAACTGCTCTTTCCCGGCCGTTCGAAGGGCTTTCGGATAAGCGACGCGACGGAACCGACAGCCGCGATACTCTTTCGGACGCATCGGCTGACTGCTCAGGAACACGTACTCATTGGATACGGAGTACGCCCGTCCATGGAACTGGAAGGCCGAGTGGTAGGCGATTACGGCATCGGCCGTCAGCTTAGCGGCGACCAGCCAGAGGTCGGGTACGAACGATGGGGGATCGGTTCCGGCAGGTACACTGGCGTACAGGCCGCGCTGGATCTGGACCACGTGCCCGGCACGGACGTGGTGCGCCAGCCGGGCATTCATTGCATCGCGGTTGGTCGAATAGTCCGCACGCAATGCGTCTTCCAGCTCCGCACGTGTGAAAACAGGATGCTTCGCCAGGAATGTTCGCATGTCCATGGTGATTCTCTACTTGATGATATGAACCTCAAGTGTAGGCAAAAGTAACACTTGCGGCACTCGGCGTCAAGCATTTATGCCATTTTTCGCAGGAGGCCGATTCCAGCCGGCGCCCTCCTCGTCGGGGAGGCGCTCGATCTCGAACTGCGCGATCCCCTTGTCCATGCACCCCACAATCTTCTTGTTATGCACGGGGCCTTTGCGCACGGTCA
>JAGLDW010000764.1 GCA_023145395.1 Lentisphaeria bacterium
CGCGGGCCGCGCCGAACCACAAGGACCTGCGCACCTACTTTTCCCGCTTTCCGGACACGCCACACGAGAAGCTTCATGGCATTGGTCGTGACTCCCCGGACCCCTCGGAGCTGTTCGCGGGCACGAGCACGAATTGCGGACACGCTGGTGCGCTGTCCAGCCAAGCCGCTCCTTGCCCTGCGCGTGCGTGAGTCTATACTAATGCCTGCACTGCGACCACGCTTGTCAGGACACAGCGACGGATGAGGCAATGTCCGAGAACGAAGGCACAACCTATACCTTGGCGACGCGCGACGTGTCGTATCGAACGGGTGGTTCCACGCTGCTCAGCGGCGCCACGCTCACGTTTCATCCGGGCACCATCACCGGCATCCTCGGTCCCTCCGGCTCGGGCAAGAGCACGTTGCTCAAGTGTCTCACCACGATCTACGACCCGAGCAAGGGCACGGTCACGATCAATGGCGAACCTGTGGACAGCGATGTGCCCGGATTTCGGCGTCTGCTGGGATATGTGCCCCAAGACGATGTGATCCACCGCAGTCTCAAGGTTGACCAGGTGCTGCAGTACGCGGCCCGACTGCGACTGCCTGCTGAGACCACGGCGGAGGAGATAGAGAACCGCATCGCCACTCTGACTTCCGGGCTGGGCCTCGCCGACCGGCGCACACACCGAGTACGCCGTCTATCGGGCGGTCAGCGCAAGCGCGTCAACATCGCCGTCGAACTGCTTGCGAACCCCGCAGTGCTTGTGCTGGACGAACCTGCTTCCGGTCTCGACCCGGGCACCGAGGAGGATCTGCTCGGGTTACTGCGCCGCCTGGCGGACATGGGCAAAACGGTGTTGCTGACCACGCACTCCATGGAGTTTCTAGACGCACTCGACCAGATCGTGGTCTTGGACGCGGGAAAAATCGCCTTTGCTGGTCCTCTGGATGCCATGCTGGCACATTTTGGCATCACTCATCCAGCGGATGTCTTCAAAGCGCTTCGTCAGCACGAGGAAACAGGGGGGGCGGAATTGTGAGCCTTCCAGGATTCCGATCCCAGTTCGACACGATGGTGGACCGTTGCGTTGCGCTGACGCTATCCTCGTTCCGGCACCTGCTTCTGACTTTTGGTCAACCCATGCTTCTTGGCTATATCATCGGGCTCGCCTGGCAGAACGCGGAGGCGGAGAAGACCACATTCTTCGTCATGGCGATCTCGGCCATCTACCTGGGCTGCATGAACGCATGCTGCCTGATCGTCATGGAGCGTCCCGTGTTCGACCGCGAGCGCATGTTCGACCTGAGTATTCGCGCCTATGTATTGTCCAAGGCGGCGGTGTTGACGGTGGTGAACGCGGTGGGCATGGCGCTGTTTCTCTTTATGCAGACGCGCTCCATGCCTCTCGGTCCGGGCCTGACCCGCCAAATCCTCATGCTCCTGATTCTCACCTGCACCGCAGTGACCGCGAGCGCTCTCGGCCTGCTGATCAGCGCCTTCGCGCGCTCCGCCCACGCGGCGGTTCTAGCCGTGCCTTCCCTGCTCGTCCCCCAGATTGTCTTCTCCGAAATTGTCCTGCGTTCGCACATCGAGAAGAGATTCCCTGAAATGATGGAGAGACTCACCATCACAAAGTGGTGTTATTCGGGGCTGACGGCATTGGGGAGCGAGATCGATGAAACGGCCGTCGTGAAAGCGCTCTTTTTCCTGACTCTGCAATTCAGCGTGCTCATACTGCTCTGCATCACCAAACTCAAAATGGACGACGTCTAACCGTGAAGAAACTGTTGATTGTCATGTTCGTGCTGATCGTGCTTGGCGCTGGCGGCTATGCCGTGTTCACGGGCCATATCCCCGCGCTCAAGTCGGACAAGCACATCGTCGTCGGCAAGACCCAGCGCTTCTTCGAGTGCGTCAAGTTCAAGGAGTTTGGCGAAGCGGGCAACTTTCACACTGCCGAAGACGCCAAGAATGCAGATATTCCGAAGATGATCGAGGATCTGTTCAAAGTTCCCCCGGAGTATCTGGACGTGCAGGACGTGAACATCCTGTTCGCGGAGATAGACAGTTCGAAAGTGCTCGCCAAAGTCAAGACGCGCTGCACCGTGCAGTTGCTCAACACCAAGGAAATCCGCCATCCCGAGTGCATTCTCTACTGGAAACTGGAGAATGGGGAGTGGTACCTGAAACTTCGCTCCACCCTCGAACGAGGGCGTCTTGGGCAGCGCTGAGGGGCTACCACCGCACCCCAAGCATAGTCGAGTTGATCCCGCTGCCGATGCCCAGCATGGCTAGGCGATGCCCCTTCTTGAGGAAGCCTTGCTCTGCCGCCATGGCCGTAGTGACCGGTAGCGAAGCGGAACCGCAGTTGCCCAGGAACTCGAAGGTGGAAAAAATCTTGTCGGAGTCAAGCCCTAGCCGCTCGCAGAGTTGCTCGCTGTGAGCGCGACCCACTTGATGTCCGCAGATCGTGTCCGGAGTTCCGTTCTCCCAGTCAAGCACCCCCTTCGCTCGTTCCCAAGTCCGAGCGGCAAGATCAATGCCCCGAACTAGGAGTTCGTGTGAGTCGGTGTGCATGATCGGCACGCTTGAACCGTCCATAGCCGTGTCCGCACTGCCCTGGCAAAGATGATTGTTCGTGGTGTCAGCCAAGGAAGTGGCGGCGAGAAGCTGGTGTCCAGATTGACTCAACGAGGCGCGTCGCAGGATGACCGCCGTCGCCGCCGAGCCGATGGTTAGCGATGCAATTTCCGGTTTTATGGTGCGGCGCGTCAATGTCTCGTCCTTGTTCAGACGCTCCACGGTTCCTGTGACCAAGGGCCCCCCATTCTCGCCAGCCACGATCAGTCCCGTGTCGATTTGGCCGACTTGAATCATGTTTGCAACCACAATGATACCAGTGAGGACGCCTAGACAAGCGTTGGAAATATCAAAGTTCAGAGCGGAGGGCGGAAGACCCAAAAGACGGTGTACCGCCGTGGAAGTGGCGGGTTCGACAAAATCGCGCGAGACGGCTGCATGAACCAGGCAACCAATATCGGAGGGAGATAGGCCAGCCTGCTCGAGTGCTTTGGCGCCAGCTTGAGCGCTGACCTCGCTCGGATGCGTCCCCGGGTCCCACATCCGGCGCTCGTGAATCCCCGTCATCAATTCCAGTCGCCCCTCGGGCAGCTTCAGACGGTCATACAACGGTTTCAGCCACGTCTCGATCATCTCGGACGTGACCACTCGCGGGGGAAGAATGTAGCTGATCGTCTCGATGCAGACGTCTGTGTATCGCATGTCAGCTTGTTCCATGGACTCCAAGAGCACGCGAAATGGACGGCTAGAACGCCCTGTCTGCCGCGTGACGAATAAAGAGCGCGTAATGTAGCCGACCCGTCCGTCAGCGCAACCCCGGGCAACCACACAACAGCACTGACCAATATGGTGTGATCGGTTTAGATCTGTGAGCGGGAGCTAAGGGTCCGCACGGAAATAACTTCACATTTTGGCGAGAGTGTCGGATGGTCAGACGCAAGGCACGAGGAGAGCGCGGACCCTAGGGGTCGGCTGCCAACCGCGCCATCGCGATCCCAGAGAATATTTTGGAGACCAACATCCGGCATGACAGAAGCCGTTCAAATTGGAAAAACCGTAATTGTCAGTTACTATGTTGTGCATAAGCATGTTGCGACACAAAGAATCAAGCTTAACCGGAAACGATGTGGCGATTTTCCGCGGGGACATTAACGGAGATCTGAGTGAAACGAGCGGCAAAAAGCATACTCCCGGAGGCGGCCGCCGGCCTGTCGGTCCTCGACTATGTGGCGGGTCGTTTCGACTACCACACACGAGACGAGTGGGGGGAAGTCATCGAGCAAGGGCGGGTGCTCCTGAACGAGGCGGTCGCGGCGGCCGACACCATCTGCAAGGCCGGCGACACGCTTGAATATCGCTACGAACCACGTCCCGAACCGCCAGTGGATGATCGTTTCAAGATTGTCTTCCGCGATGAGACGATCCTAGTCGTGGACAAGCCCGCCAACCTGCCTTGCCACCCCGCCGGTCCCTATTTCAACAACACGCTCTGGGCCATGCTCAAGGAACGGGACGGCATCGACAAACCCCGATTTGTGAACCGGCTTGACCGCGAGACATCGGGAATCGTTCTGGTTGCGCTGACGGCGGATGCCGCGCGGCACTGCGCACGACAACTGCAACAGGGCACCGTCCGCAAGACCTATCTCGCTGTGGTCGAGGGCAGCTTCCCCGATGCCCTGGAGGCTCGGGGAACGCTTGAGTCAGACGCCAATAGCGAGATCCGCAAGAAGCGCAAATATGTGCCCTTTGGCACAGTGCCTCAGTCACTAGGCGATGGGAGCCAGCAGGCACACACCCGCTTCTCCTGCGGCAGACGGGAAAACGGACTGAGTCTGGTTCAGGCGAATCTGCTGACGGGACGCACGCATCAGATCCGGGCAACGCTCTTGGGATTGGGGTTCCCCGTGGTCGGAGACAAGCTGTACGGGGTTGACGAGCAGCTGTTTCTGCGCTTTATTATGGGTCGCTTAATTTCCTCTGATCACCAGCGGTTGCGCCTCCCCCGACAAGCGCTTCACGCGCATTGTCTGGAGCTGACCCATCCTCGCGGTGATCGAGAACTTCGCTTTGAGAGTCCGCTGCCCTCCGACATGGTGCAGCTTTTGAAAAACATGCCTTGTGGAAGTGATGAAAATGCTTGAATCCGGACAACTTGTGGAGCTGACGATCAGCGATGTGGCCTTTGGCGGCGACGGAGTCGCGCGCATGGAGGATGGTCAGGTCGTATTCGTCCCCTACACCGCAGTGGGCGACCATGTGCGCGTGCAGATCGTAGAGGCCCATCGCAACTTCGCCAGGGGTGTGGTGGCCGAACTGCTCGAGGGTGGCGAGGGCCGCGAGGAGCCTCTCTGTCCCCACTACGGGCTCTGCGGCGGTTGCCGCTACCAGCACCTGACCTACGAGAAGGAAGTGGCAACCAAGGCGGTGCAGTTGCAGGCGTTGCTGCGTCGGGTCGGCGGCTTCGACGAGTTGCCCCCCCTCGCTGCCATCATCCCCAGCGCCACTCCCTATGGATACCGCAACAAGCTGCGTGTGGAGCCTCTCGGACCCGGCGACCCCAAGGCGCAGGATCCCCACGTGTCCTACGGATACTGTCAACTGGACAACAAGACCTTTTTCGAACTCGACACCTGCCCGCTCGCGGCGCCCGCGCTCAACGAATTCCTGCCCAAGGCGCAGCGCACCCCGTGGGCGAAGAAGAATGCGCGGCGACCCAAGCCCTACCCCATGACATTGCGCCAGGTGTCGGACGGCAGCACGCATCTCTATTTTGGACATGCGCCCTCGACCATTCCCTGGTTGATCGAAACACTCCTTGGGCGGGAGGTCCGGGTTCCGCTTGGGGTGTTCTGGCAGGTCAACTCAGCCGTGGCCGAAATACTTGTGGGAACCGTCCGCGACTGGTTCGCGGAGGCGCCGAGCGAGACGCTGGTGGACGCATATAGCGGCGTCGGCACTTTTTCCCTGGCACTGGCCGAGCACGCGAAACGCTGTGTGCTGATTGAGACGAGCCGGGACAGTTTGAAGGCGGCCGAGCACAATCACCTGCAATGGGGCACACCCAATTTCGAGTGTCTCTGCGGCAAGGCTGGCAGCATGCTCCAGCGCACTTTGCCGAAATGCCGGAGCAACGACACGACGGTTCTGCTCGATCCCACCCGCAGTGGCTGCGAGCCAAAGGTGATCGACGCGATCATGCGCCATCGCCCCGAGCAAATCCTCTACGTGTCCTGCAACGCGTCCAC
>JAGLDW010000765.1 GCA_023145395.1 Lentisphaeria bacterium
CGCATCGCCCTCTTCGACATGTTCCCCCGCACAGCCCATTTCGAGACGGCCGTGCAGCTCACCCGCGTGCGAAGCGAAACGTAGATTCGACCGACTGCCATAGGCATCTAGGAGAAGACCGAGGCATGCGCACACCGATTGTTGACTCCATGAAGGACAGGTTGATGGCCGGTGTCGACGCGGCGGGGAAGCTGGGTGCCTCAGCCGCCAAGATTGCCCTGGCCCACGGCGAGGGCAGAAGCTGCGAGTTCGAGAGCGGCAAGCTCAAGGCGGCGGACTCGCAGGAAACGTTGAGCTACACCGTGTCGGTTGTGGTCGATGGGCGGAGTGGAAGTACCTCGGGGAACCGCGCGGAGGACGTGGAGTTGATGGTGGAGCGCGCTGTGGAGCTGGCCCGTGTCGGCAGCAACGCGCACTTCGAGACCTACCCCGCCCCCAAGCCCTTCGTCTCCGTGCCCAAGCATTCCGAAAGCACGCTCTCTCTGACGCGGGAACGCATGATCGAGGCGGGGCACGAGATCGTCGACCGATTGAAGTCGGTGGATCCAGAATTGGACATCGGCGCGGGTGCGGGTCTGTCGGATTCGGAGGGGATCATGGTCACCAGCGGCGGTGTCTGCCGTGCCACCACAGGCACGAGCTGGAGCCTGTACGGCGGCATTCAGCGCACGCAGGGAACGGACATGTTGTTCTCCCAAGCCTGGCGCTCCTGGTGCGAGCTGAACGAGCTCTTCGACCCCGCGTGGATTTGCGAGCGCATCGAGCGCGATTTGCGCTGGGCCGCCGATGTGGCGGATCCACCAAAGGGGGATGTGCCGGTCTACCTTCCTCCCAGCACACTGGGCATGTTTCTGTCGCCCGTGCTCGCAGGTTTGAACGGACGTAGCGTTGCCAAGGGGACCTCTCCACTCCAAGAGCACCTCGGCGAAGAGTATTTCACCAAGGATCTGACAATTATTGACGAACCGCACATCCCCTACTGCCCCCAAGCGGCGACCATGGACTCCGCCGGTATCCCGACGCAGCGGACAGCACTCATCGAGAAGGGAATCATACGCACGTTCCTCTACGATTTGGACTCCGCCGGACTCGCGGGCGCCGAACCCACGGGACACGCCGGATGCTCGCCCTACTTCCCACTCGTATCCCCAGGCACCGAAATGACCTCCGACGAGTTGCTGCGCTCCATCGATGACGGACTCTACATCAGTCAGCTTCTCGGCTTTGGGCAAAGCAACATTGGCAATGGGGATTTCTCATCCAACGTCGCCCTGGGCTATCGCATCCGGAATGGACGGATCGTCGGTCGTGTGAAGGATACCATGGTCGCGGGAAACCTCTTCGAGATCTTCAAGAATCCGGTGCGTCTGAGCACGGATGTGGAGCCGCAGTCGCGCCTTCCCCACGCTGTGGTCAGCGGAGTCTCCATCTCGTCGTAGCTTAGGAGCCGCACGGAAATAACTTCACATTT
>JAGLDW010000766.1 GCA_023145395.1 Lentisphaeria bacterium
CGTGTGCAAGCGTCAGCGCCACTGACAGTGCGGGAAAACCCAGCACCATCGATATCAACCCCGGGATCAAGGCGTTGCGTGGCTTAAGGTCCGGGTTGTACCAGGTCTGGATTCGCAGGTCGAGGATCTGCAAGGAGGTGATCGAGATTCCCTGTGCGCGCAGCTGCACGGTCAATGCAATGTTGATGAATTCCTCCACGCGTTGGGATATGTGTTCCACCGCGTATTGACCGCTCTCCGGTTCCGTCCCGTCGATGATTAGCTGTAATGGGATTCTTTTCATGGCTTGCAGGTCGCTGGCGAATCCCGGCGCGATGATGACTGCGGCCTTGATCTTCCCGCGCATCAACATGGCGTCGATCTCCTCCATGCTTGCGGCGTATCTGTAAAGATCCAGGTCCTGGCCTGCGGTGATCTGCTGGATGAACGCCTGCGATGTCTGGGTCCGGTCAAGGTCCAGCACGGCGATCGGGATATGTTTCAGATCCACGGTCAGGGCGTAGCCCATCAGCAGCAACACCAGGGTCGGCGTGAACAACACCAGTAACAAGGTGCTCCGATCGCGTACGATGTGATGGATTTCCTTGCGGGTCACTGCCCGAATGTGACGAAGTGACGCTTGTGCTGAACGTAGTCGAAGCATCATGCCTCCTGTTTTCGAATCAACGAGATGAAAGCCTCTTCCATGCGCGCCGGCGCGATGCGGATACTGCGATATTTCAAACGCGCACGGTGCAACAACCGTTCGATCTCCGGCAAACGACGCTTTCCTGAATCGACCAGCAAATGGATCGACTCCCCATAGGTTTGCGCCTCCCGGACTCCGTCGGCGCTGGCTACCGTTTTCAAAGCCTGTTGCCAATCCTCGGGCTGGATCACGATTACCTCACCATCCAGTTTCTCCCGGATCCTCCTGGGCGAATCGCACTCGATCAGTCTGCCCTCGTACATCAAACCAACGCGCGAACAGCGATCCGCCTCATCCATGTACGGCGTACTGACCAGGATGGTCGTGCCCCGCAGATGCAATTCGGTCAGGATACTCCAAAATTCCCGG
>JAGLDW010000767.1 GCA_023145395.1 Lentisphaeria bacterium
CCCACATGGTATTGGGCGTAGGGCCAGACTGGGTAGAGCTCTGGGCTTTCCGAGTTCATCATCTGTCCCAATGTCTCGGCTGGCGAGATGACAGTTTGGCCGGAGAGAGTGCGTGTTGCGAGCGGGGGAAGCTCGCCGAGCAGGCGAGTCCACTGGGTGCGCCGCGCCGGGGTGGTCAGCGATTCCGGAAGTTCGAGTAATCCGGAAAGGATCTGGTGCAGGCCGGAGATTTCGGGTGCCGGGTTCTGCGAGTCCTCCCAGTAGGTTTCCAGAGCCTGAGCGGGGGTGAGGCGGATTTGGCCGTCCGGGTCGCGGGGGAAGCGCAAGTCGTAGAGGTCGATGATATCTCCGGCCATCGGCACGAGCATGTTGGAGGCGAAGGCGGCGTCTGGGGCGGCGTTGTAGCGCGCCAGCATCATCCAGACGAGTTCGATCCCCGCCTGCCATTCCCATCGGACGTAGCTGTTGTCTGCGCGGCCGAGGGTTTTTCCGGTGCGATCCCAGCCGTAGTTGTCGTTGTTCCAGGTGCCCCAGAAGTACATGGTTTCCGGGAAATAGGCACCGGCGTGGCCGTAATAGGTTTGCACCCGCTCGCGGGCCAGCGGGAGGGCGTCCATATACATTTTGAAAAGCGGCTCCATTAGATCGAGGTCGCCGGACATGGGCATCGTCCAGTATGGCAGACGCGTGTTCTGCCACCAGTAGCACGGCCCCCACTTGCGGTAGTCCGCATCATAGGCCGAGGTGGCGTCGACGGTAAAAATCGAGCCGTTGAACTTGATTGGCGATCCACCGCGCCCCGAGCAGGCGTTGATGAAGCGCTGGAGCAGGTAGCCCTGGGTGACCCGGTAGGCGTCGCTTCCGGGGACGACTCCGCCGCCGGCCTCAGTCACCACCAGCCAGTGGCGCTCCCAGAATTCTGTCCACCAGGCGGCGTGTTCGGCGTGACGTTGTGCGAGGGTGCTCGCCTCGACCTCGGCCACTTTGGTGTCGAGGGAGGTTTGCCAGTCTGCGACAGTCGGAGCTACTTCGGTAAGGGCGACGATGGTGAAGCTCGCGCTGGTGCGGGCCGCATCTGAGCTCAGGCGGGTAGAGGAGGTGTTGGAGAAGCCGTCGGCGTAGAGGGTCGCTCCGAAAGTGCGGTTCAGGAGCGGGTCGGTCATCGGGCCGTTGAGGTGAGCGAGGGATTGCACGCTGAGGGTGTCCGGCCAGATTGAATGCACGTTGCGGTGATACCAGGTCAGCTTGTCGGTGAGTCCGTCGACCACCGTGTCGGGTTTGATCACCGGGGCGGTGGGGTCTTGTATTACGCCGTATACAGAATGGAGTTCGACTGAGTCC
>JAGLDW010000768.1 GCA_023145395.1 Lentisphaeria bacterium
CGCGAGACCTCTGAGGTGGTCCGTCAATCATATTTCTTATTTTTCAAGCCTCCTGGGCAGCCGTTGTGATGAGAGCAAAGAGGGGCGATCCGCGCCGTTCGAGAGCTTGCAGATAGAGTCCTTCATCGTAGGGGGTGCGGGTTTGCCAGCAGCGATGGAGTATCCGGATCCATTTGAATGCCAGCGAGCGGATGGCGGCGTTGTGGCCCTTTCCCCGGCTCTTTTGCTGGTCGTAGTAGGCCCGTGCCCAAACCGAGTATGGGATGGAACTCTTAGCGAACTCGTGGAAGGTTTGGCGCAGGAACTTCGGACAGTTCCAACGCCAGTGTGTCCAGCAGCTTTTGCCGCTTCGCTCAATCACTGGCGCGATCCCGGCATAAGTCTGCATGTCCTGCACGGTTGGATACCGGGCGCGATCCGTTCCGAAGGCGCTCAGCAATCTGGGAGCAAGGACTGGACCGGCTCCTGGCAGCCGTTCGAATAGGAACGCGTCGGGGTGCTGTTTGAACAATGTGGCAATCTGCTGGCTGTACTCCGCGATGGACCCGTGCAGCAACCGCAGTTGTTTGGCCAGCATCTGCACCGTCAGGCGGTTGGCCTCGATGACCGGTGCATCCTGCGTCAGGGGTTTGGCGGTGGCGATGGCGGCAAGCAGGCCCTCGATCCGATCTGGACGGCGGGCATTGTGTGCGTAGTAGAACGCGCGGACCGTTTTCGGCCTGGCGCGTTGGACTGCCTCCAGTGTGGACCACTTCAGCAGCCAGTCGCTGGCCATCGGATAGGTAAGGTCTGTTCCCACCCATTGCAGCGCCTGCGGGAAGTACAGTTTCAGCGTGGCCTGCAAGCGCAGAACCAGCTTGGTCCGCAGGTTCACGGCCTTGCGCCGCTCTTCGTTCAGGAAGCCCAGCAGCCGCGTTTTCGGTTCGTCTGGTTTCCAGATGGAAAGCTTGTCGCGGTGCAACCGCAGGATCTCCGAGAGCAGCTTTGCATCGCCGGGATCGTCCTTGGCCCGGCTGGGCGCGAACGCCTCTCGGTACTTGGCTAGCGTCACCGGGTTGATCGGATGCAGGTCCAGGAACGCATAGCCCATCAGGGCGTAGATCAACGCGCCCCGGCTTTGTTCCAGGCACAGTGCCAGGCGCTGGCCCGGATACCGCTTTTGCAATTCACCCAGCCATTCCGCCAACGCTTCCGGCGTGTGCTCCACGACCCGGTGCCGTCCTGCGCCCGTAGCCACGTCCCAGATCCATACGTCGTGTTTCTCCGACGCCCAATCGAGTCCGATCAACGCCGCGTATTCTTCCGTTTTTCTTGTTTCCGTCTTGTTCATGCTCTGCTCCTCTTGTAGGGTTTCTCAACGGGAGCACGCGAGCCGGCGACCTGCGAAAGCCTTATAGTGGAGGCCTGAATACGGCCCACCTCTGGAGTGTTCGTTTCAACCGCTGGCACATCGTCCCGGCTCGAATATCTCGCGTCATCCATCCAATGGAAAGGGGGCATATTCGTAACCGGGCGACGCGTGTTTCCTCTTTTATCAACCTA
>JAGLDW010000769.1 GCA_023145395.1 Lentisphaeria bacterium
CGCAGCCTCAAGGTGGTTCTGCTTCGAGCTGGATTGGCACTGCTCAGTGCTGGGCAACGGGCTTGGGAGTTGAATCCAGCGAACGGTGTCAACCCGGCCGATCCCTACATGACCCTGCTCGGGTACTTCGGCTCGCTCCGAGAACTCGGTGGAAGCCGACGAATCATCGAAGACGAGGTGAAGACGCGGCTGGCCGAGTACCGACGTCGCAGACGGCAAGAACCAGAAGACCGGACTTTCACCTCTCGGAAGATCAGCTACGAGGTCGTCGAGCTCACATCGCGCGTGACCACTGACAAGGTGGCAGAAGCCAAGCGTCGTCTCGCGATGCCATTCTCCGATGAAGAAAGTGTGGATGTTGCCCTGGCTACCAACATGATCTCAGTCGGCCTGGATATCATGCGCCTCGGTTTGATGGTTGTACTCGGACAACCGAAGACAAGCTCGGAATATATCCAAGCCACCAGTCGCGTCGGTCGAGACAGCGGCAAGCCAGGATTGGTGGTGACGCTGATGAATATCCATCGGCCACGGGACCGTTCCCACTACGAACGGTTCTCAGCCTATCACCGCAGCTTCTATCGGCACGTCGAGGCCACCAGTGTGACGCCGTTCTCGCCGCGCGCACTCGATCGGGCATTGCCCGGTGCTCTCGTTTCGCTCTGCCGTCAGATGCTCCCAGAGATGACGCCACCTGCAGGTGCGCAAGAGATCGTCCCTAAGCGAACTGAGCTCGATCTCGCTGCGGAAGCGTTTGCCCTGCGAGCTCAAGATCACCATGCGGATATGTCTTCAGTCGATCGACAGGCGCTGTATACGAATGTTCTCCATCGATGCCGGGATCTCCTCGATGCTTGGTTGAGCATTGCTGAGAACGCGTCGCAAGAGGGCTCTAGCATTCAATATCAGAAGGAGCAGTCGACACCCAATCGGCGGCTTTTGTACGGATTCCTCGATCCAGAACTCGCCACCATCGAACCATTGAGACGCAGGTTTCGCGCGAATCGATCGATGCGGGATGTTGAGTCGGGAGTCGATGTAGAGGTCCGAGATCTCAATGCGTGGGGGGATAACCGATGAGCAAGCCCCAGATTCGATCCAGCCAAGTCATCACAACCTTTGGTCCCGGCGCTCTGGTGGATCTTCCAGATGCCGCGGTGATCATCGGTGGCATCGATACGTGGAGATACCACAAGGGCGAGCCGATTCCCATCATCTCCGAACCGCGCCTAGAAGCGAAGATTGCTCAGCTTCTGGGCAGGGATCGTGTCGAACTGCGCGAACCGCCTGCCGCCATCGAGATCAAGGGATTCACACCAGATATCACTGCGTATCGCTTTCCTGAGTGGTTCGTTGTCCAGAACATTCATATTGGCAAACGAGGTTGGCGCTCGCGACGGCTGGTCCACAAGCGAGATTTGGAGAATGGACACAAATATAGGGATCCCGGTGGCAAGACGTATCCCGTAGTGCCCATCCGCTTCGTGCGGGCCTGTCGTCGAGGGCACGTTGGAGACATCGATTGGTACTCCTTTGTTCACGGGGAGGATCAAGGCTGCCGACGAGAATTGTCCTTGGAGGAACGGGGGACGAGTGGCGATCTCGATTCTATCTGGGTCCGATGCAGCTGCGGTGCCGAACGAAGTATGAGTCAGGCCGCAAGAATGGCGCTGCGCGCGCTTGGATCGTGCAACGGCTCGCGACCCTGGCTTGGTGCTGGGACTCGAGAAGGCTGCGGCGAGCCAAATCGCCTGCTCATCCGTACTGCCAGCAATGCGTATTTCTCTCAGTGTCTCTCGGTGATCTCGATTCCCAATTCGTATGAAGCCATCGACGAGACTGTCGACCGGTTTTGGAAGTCCCACTTATCTGCTGTGACCACTGCCGATGAACTTGCATTCATTTCCAGGATTGACGTGGTGAGAGAACCGCTCGCAGCCTACGAGCCAGATAAGATCCTAGAGGCCATTCACCGCCGCCGAGAGACTGCAGGACGAGTCGAGCGCCCGATCAAGATGGTGGAATTTGAGGCGCTCTCTCAAGCCGAGCAAGAAATGGGGGCAGATCGACCAGAAGGTCTCTTCTTTGCGCGCGCACTTCCCGCTGTAGAATGGGAAGCGCCGTGGATGGATAGCATTGAACGTGTCGTGCTCGTTCATCGCCTACGCGAAGTGGCTGCCCAACTCGGATTCACTCGATTCGAGGCTTCTTCTCCTGACATCATGGGCGAGCTCGATATGGAAGTCGAGCAGGCCGCCATAGCGCTCGACGCAACGTGGCTTCCAGCCAAGGAAAATCGCGGCGAAGGCTTTTTCCTGCAGATTCGCAGTGATGCAATTGCAGAATGGTTGCAGAAGCCTCCCGTCATCGAACGTAGTCGAGAGCTGGAGTCAGGGTTCAATCTCTGGATGAGTGAACACGAGGGATCCCATCGCGCCTTTCCAGCAATGCCGTTCTACATGGTCCACTCACTATCTCATCTCCTGATGACGTCTATCGCGCTGGAGTGCGGGTATCCTGCTTCATCGCTCAGTGAGCGCATCTATGCGATGCCCGGACAGCCCGGGGTGCCGGGTCAGTACGGCATCCTCATCTACACAGGTTCCGCAGATGCCGAAGGGACGTTGGGCGGTCTGGTTGAGGAAGCGAGACGGATCAAGCATCACGTGAAGCGAGCCCTTGAGTTCGGTCGGCTTTGTTCGAACGATCCCGTTTGCGCTTTTCACAGGCCACAGCAGCACGACCACCAGCCGCTGTTGGGTAGCGCCTGCCACGGGTGTCTGCTTGTTTCCGAGACTTCCTGCGAACAACACAACGAACTCTTGGATCGCGCGCTCGTGGTTGAAACTGTCGAGCATCTCGGTGCCTCGTTCTTTGGAGACAGTCTTGTTTGATGTGCTTGCTCGGCTCACCATTTCTGCGCTTGCCGAGATGGCCTCCTCGCTTCGCCAAGGCGCACTCCGATCTGGAATCGGCAGCCGCGCTGTGGAGCAAATCGTTGGAACTGGGGAGACTGAGAAAGTTGCTGCGATTCTATCTGAGCTTGAGACGGCGGGATGGAGGACAGATCAACTGGCCACGTTGTTCGATGTGGCCTACAAGATACGCGCATCGGTGACTCAGCCTGAGAAACTCGTGGACTTAGTCATTTCTGGACCAGATGTCAGCGGCGTGCCAACACGCGACACGCTTGCAGTGATGCAATCGCTGATAGC
>JAGLDW010000077.1 GCA_023145395.1 Lentisphaeria bacterium
GTGGCAGTGATGCTTTAGCGAGCGGTCCCGCACACGGGCCTGCAAGGCACAACCCTAGGGGGCGGGATCCACCCAGATCGGGCTTGACCAGGCAAGGTGCGTGTCGTTCTGAATGACACGCACGTACCACCATTCCGTCGCGCGCAGAGGCTGGGGAAACTCGAACTCGGCACGCATGTCGTCGGCTTTGCTTTTTGTCCAGGATTTGATGACTTCGTTGTTGCGCAGCAAATCTACGCGTTTGATGCTGGTGGTTCCAACGATGCGCCATTGAATGGTGCGCGATTGCTTGCCATCCAACCGGAGTTCGCTGCCCATGGGCTGCTTGTTGACGGTGAAGAAGACAAGCGTGTGCGGTCCGGTTGTGGCGTAGCATCTGCGATCGTGCATCGCCTGCCAAATCCCCCTGCGCGTGTAGCTGGTGGGCATCACTGCAGCTCTGGCATGCCCTGTCCCTGGCCGTCCCGAGTGCGTGTCCGTGGAGCCGATGAAGCCGAAGCGATGTCCCAACGCCAAGGCGGTCTGCACACTGGCACCCACATCCTTGCGTCTGATGCGCAACTCTTTAATCGGGCCGCCCGGCGCTTCGAAAGATCCCCGGTTCTGGCAGATTTCGACAACGCGCTGGTATCTGTGGTTGATGACCGACCAGTCGCACGGCTCCCAGGCCGGACGTCCGTTCGCCAGGATCTGCCCCGCCTGCGTATTGCTGTGGTGGGGGATGATAATGGCTTCCTGGTCACGCTTCGCCAACCAGTCCCACCAAGCCTGCATGTTGTTATCTACATTGGGTTGCTCCGGGCCGTCGTATCCCGGGTAGTAGGCGTTGCGGTGTCCAACAGAGTTGCTGCTCCACTCGAAGCCCAGAAGCGCCACAAAATGGCCGGGATCATTGTGCCGGTTGGCAACCTCGATCGCACGTTGCCAGCGGTCCCTCTTCGGAGAATGGTCACTCAGCGCGGCGAAATCCAGACCATGGAACTTCTGGGCATAGTCGTAGGCCAGATCGGGGTCTCCGACTGCATCGCCGCTGATCTCGCAGTGGGAATGAATGTCTCCGAAGTAGATCGCCGGCTCGTCCTTCTGTCGTGGGAGGATTGGATTGGATGTTCCCGTCCAAACCTCGTGAGTGACCGTCACGCGTGTCACGGCATCCGCAGGGCAGGTGGCCATGAACGAGCGACTGCCTGCATCCTCCTCTGTGAACGTGTATGTCGTTGGCAGATCGGTGCGAGACGCATTCTGGAACATCACGGTCCCGCGAAATGCGGAAGCAGGATTGCCAAAGCGGTCGGTGACCGCGACGGTGATGCGGCCAGGCTTGCCACGGACGGGCCGGGCTTCGGCGACACATTTGAGTTTGGCAGCCTTTCCACCATGCGACTGAATCACAAACACATCCGAGACGGGGGTTGGAGAATCTCCACCGCTTGGAATGACGCCAGCCATGAGACCAGCTTTGACATTGCTGTGTCGACCCATGGTCAGCATGCCAGTCAGCGTGATCTCAGTGCCGGTCGGCAGGTGCGCTGGGCTGACGAGAGTCGCTTCCCAGTCGATCGGCTTGCGAGTCGGGGGCCAACTCTTCTTCCGGGGAACTTTCCTGAGTTGTAGCTGCACCCCTGGCACCCCGCAGTGCGCTTTGAGCTTCAGCAGACGAAACTCGCGGCTTGTTCGCCAGTAGTCCCACTGCAGGACGAGTTTGTCACCTGTGGAAAGTCCTGTCTTGCCAAGGACGAATATGGCGACAAGCGGATTCTTTCCTGCGGCCATCGGTGTGCCCTCGATGGTGAAGCGCGCATGCCCATAATCGACTTTCTTGCGGCTGTCGACTGTCACATCATCGAACCAGATCGTTCCTGTGGACTTTTGGAGACCAAGCACCAGTTGGATGTTCTTGCACCCCTTTGGTGGCTGTAGTTCGAAGGTGAACTTCTTCCAGTCAAACGTCCCCTTCACTGTCTTGAGCCCTTGGTTCTTCAGGACTTTGCCTGCGGAGTCCTTGTGCAAAACGTTCAGGCGTCCGGTCTGCAACTGGTCCGCCTTGTACCAACCTGTGAGCCACGGCACGCCTTCTGCGGGCAGATCGATGTCCTGGCGCCACGCTTGCACGAAGCGCGTCTGCTTGTCGGGAGCGGTCCCGGTGATGCGTCCCGAACGCTTCCCGCTGTGGGCGGTTGTCTCATCGATGGCAAAGACAGCGCCGGCAGCCTTCGGCAGCCCCCACGCGGTCGGCACGTTCCCGGTGACTTCCTCGAAACCAGGATTCCTGACAGGATTCGCAGCCCATGCCCCCAGCCCCGAGAGCAGGCAGACCGCAAGACACGAAAACGCAATCGCCGGATGTTGTTTCATTCTGTTTTCCTCTTTTTCATCATGGTGCGATGGCGCCAAACTCCATGTCGTCGATCCAGAGGACTTGGTCGGGATCGCCGCCTGCCTG